>NZ_JBMVFX010000011.1:0-140334 GCF_049538415.1 Cellulosimicrobium sp. AB352
GTCCTCCGCCGCGCGGACGACCTGCTCGAGCCAGGAGCGCCGCGCGGCGAGCGCCGTCTCGGCCTCCTTGACCGCGCGCGCGTCCCCGCGGCTCTGCGCGGCGGCGAGGTCGGCCTCGAGCGCCTCGATCGCGGCCTCGAGCTGTGCCGCCGCACCCTCCGCGCGGGCGCGCGTCTCGGGGTTGCTCCGCGTCCACTGCGCCTGCTCGGCGTCGCGGACCGCGTTCTCGACGGCACGCAGGCGGCCCTCGACGCGCTGCAGGTCGCCGCGCGGCACGCGGCCGGCCTCCTCCCAGCGCTCCTGGAGGTCGCGCAGCGCAGCCTTGGCCGCGGCGAGGTCCTTGACGGGCACGAGCGCCTCCGCCTCGGTGAGCAGCGCCTCCTTGACCTCGAGGTTCGCCGCGTACTCGGCGTCCGTCGCGGAGTTCACCGCGTCGCGCGCCTGGAAGAACGTGTCCTGGGCGGCGCGGAAGCGGGCCCACAGCGCGTCGTCGTCCTTGCGGCTCGCCCGGCCCGCGGCCTTCCAGCGCGCCATGAGGTCGCGGTACGCGCCCGCCGTCGGGCCCCAGTCGGTGCTCGACGACAGCGCCTCGGCCTCTGCGACCAGCTTCTCCTTCGCGGCCTTGGCGGAGGCGTTGCGCTGCTCGAGCTCGGCGAAGTAGTGCCGGCGCTCGCGGTCGAACGCGGTGCGCGCGTGGCTGAACCGCTTCCACAGCGCCTCCTCGCTCGCGCGGTCGATGCGCGGTCCCGAGCGCTGGGCCTCCTTCCAGCGCTCCAGCAGCCCGCGCAGCTCCTCGCCCGCGGGCCGCCACTGCATGCGGCTCGGGTCGGTCGCGGCGATCTTCTCCGCAGCCTCGATGATCTCCGTGCGGGCCTCGAGAGCCGCGGCCTTCGCCGCGGCGCGCTCCGCCTCGAGCTGTGCGCGACGCTCGGCAGCGGCGCCGCGCAGCGACTCGACCTGCGCCCGGAGCCCGTCGAGGTCGCCGACCGCGGAGGGCTCCGCGGTCTCCTCGGTGAGCCGGGCGATCGTCTGGTCGATCTCCTTGACCGACAGGTCTGTGCTCGTCAGCCGCGCCTCGAACAGCGCGACCTTCGCCTGGAGGTCGAGGTAGCGGCGCACGTACAGCGTGAGGGCCTCGTCGGCGCCGACGCCCGGGAACTGCCCGACGGAGCGCTCGCCCGCGCTCTCGCGGACGTACACCGTGCCGTCCTCGTCGACCCGACCGAACGCGGCGGCGGCCTTGGCGGCGGCCGAGTCGTCGGCCAGCGCCGGGACGGCCGGGACCTCCGGCACGACGGCCGCTGCGGCGGGAGCGCCCGCGGCCGGGGCGGCCGGCTTGCGCGGTGGGTGCGGGAGCGCCGACGGCTTGGGCCGCGGCCCGGGACGCGGGGCGGCGGGCCGGGGTGCCGCCCCGGCGGGTGCCGTCGTCTCAGCGGGTGCCGTCGCCCCGGTGGTGGGAGCTGCGTCGTCGGCTGCGTCGGCGGCAGGCGCCTCCGCTGCCGCGGCAGCGGGCGTGTCGGTCTCGGCCTCGGCGGCGGGAGCGTCGTCGGCCGCGGGGGCCCCGGTCTGCTCGGCCGCGGGGGCGGTCTCGGCCTCCGCTGCCGGTGCGTCGGTCGCCTCGGCCTGGGCGGCAGGCGTGGCCTCCACCTGCTCGGCCGGGGCGGCGACCTCGGCCGCGGCGGAGGCGGGACCCTCGTCGGTGGCCTCGGTGGCCTCGGTGGCCTCGGTGGCCTCGGTGGCCTCGGTGGCCTCGGTGGCCTCGGTGGCCGAGGTGGCCTCGGTGGCCGAGGTGGCCTCCGGCGTCGGCTCCACGTCTGTCGCGTCGACCCGTCCGGTCTCGCTCGCCTCCGCGGGCTCCGGTGCCGGTGCGCTCGCCTGGTTCTGGGCGGGATCGCTCACTGGGTCTCAACTCCTTCGATGGTGACCGGGGTGGCGGGGGACCCGTCGCCGGATCCGTCCTGCGTCCCCGCGTCAGCGACTGCCTGGACGACGTCCAGGCCGGACGTGATGGTGCCGAACACCGTGTAACCACCCGCTGCGTCGGACGGGATGGTCGAGTCCTCGTAGACGAGGAAGAACTGCGAGCCCATCGAGTCGGCGTCCCCGCCCTGGCGGGCCATGGCGACGGTCCCCGCGGGGTAGACGTCGTCGGTGGGGGCGTTCTCGACGGGGCCGAACTTGTAGCCCGGGTCGCCCGTGCCGGTGCCCGTCGGGTCGCCGCACTGGAGCACGTAGATGCCCGACGTCGTGAGGCGGTGGCACGACGTGCCGTCGAAGTACCCGGACTCGGCGAGGGACACGAAGCTCGCGACCGCCTGCGGGGCGGCCGCGCCGTCGAGCGTGAGCGTGAGGTCGCCCGCGCTCGTGGTGAGCGTGGTGGTCCAGTCACGGCCCTCGGCGGCGGACGCGGGCGGCAGGGTGTGCTC
Organism: Cellulosimicrobium sp. AB352; assembly: GCF_049538415.1. Classification (NCBI taxonomy): domain Bacteria; kingdom Bacillati; phylum Actinomycetota; class Actinomycetes; order Micrococcales; family Promicromonosporaceae; genus Cellulosimicrobium; species Cellulosimicrobium sp. AB352. The sequence goes on from NZ_JBMVFX010000011.1 coordinate 2,427, forward strand.
GCCCGAGGGCGCCGCGCCCGTGTCGCCGCCCGGGTCGGTGCCGGGATCCTGGGTGGCGGCGAGCGCCCACCAGACGGCGACGCCGATCACGACGAGCGCGACGACGACGCCCACGATCGACCACGTGCGCTGGCGCTTCGCCCGGAGCTGGGCCACGTGACGGTCCCACTTCTCCTCACGACGACGCGCCTGCTCGCGCTCGCGACTCTTCGTCGACACCCCAGCTCCTTCGTCCGGCGCCGCGACGGCGCGCACGGTCGACCCCGGTGCTGCCGTGGTCGGTACGGGACAGTCTAGGCACCGAGAACCCTGGTGGCGGGTGGATTTGCCGCGCGCAGGTCACGGTCCGGTATCGACGGCGCCGCCCGCAACCCGCGCTGCGCCCGCCCGGAGCCGCCCCGCCGCCCGTGCCGCGGGCTACCCTCGCCCTCGTGGACCGACCTCGTGGCACGACGCCGACGCCCCCGGCCGAGCACGGCCCGATCCCGCCCGGACCGGCCGTGCACGTGGTGGTGGCGCCCGTCTTCGGCACGAACTGCACGGTGGTGAGCGCTCCGGGCGGCGACTGCGTCGTGATCGACGCGGGGGCGGGGGTCGCGGACGCCGTCGTCGCGCACGTCCGCTCCGCCGGCCTCGTGCCCCGCGCGGTGCTCGCGACGCACGGCCACGTCGACCACACGTGGGACGCCGCCGCGCTCGTCGACCGCTTCGGGGTGCCCGTCGTGCTGCACGCGGCCGACGCGTACCGGCTCGCGGACCCGTTCGGGAGCCTGGAGCACGGCGGGTCCGCCGCGAGCCGGCCGGGCGCCGTCGTGTCCGGCCCGCTCGGCGCGGCGCTCGCGGCGGCAGGCGCCGGGCCGCAGGACTACCGCGAGCCGGGCCGCGTCGAGACGTTCGACGTGCCCGCGGGCGGCGAGCGGGAGCTGCGCTGGGGCGGCGTCGCGCTGCGCGCGGTGGGCGCGCCCGGGCACACCGAGGGCTCCACGCTCTACCTGGTCGGCGAGCCGGGATCGGGCCTCGTGCTCAGCGGCGACGTCCTCTTCGCGGGCTCCGTCGGCCGCACCGACCTGCCGGGCGGGGACGGCGCGACGATGGCCCGCACCCTGCGCGACGTCGTCGCGCACCTGGACCCGGCCTGGGACGTGCTCCCGGGGCACGGCCCGGCGACGACGGTCGCGCGCGAGCTGGCGACGAACCCCTTCCTCGCCCGCTGAGCGCGGGTCCGGGGGCCGGACGATGCGGTCGTCGGTCCCGGTGTCTGGGAAGATCTGACCCATGGCCAGGCCCACACCCCTCTCCGGTTTCCCCGAATGGCTCCCCGACGGTCGGATCGTCGAGCAGCACGTCCTCGACACCCTGCGCCGGGTGTTCGAGCTGCACGGGTTCGCCGGGATCGAGACGCGCGCGGTCGAGCCGCTCGACCAGCTCCTGCGCAAGGGGGAGACGTCGAAGGAGGTCTACGTCCTGCGCAGGCTCCAGGAAGAGACGCAGGACGACGCCGCGGCCGGGTCGGCCGCGAAGGGCGACAAGCAGCTCGGCCTGCACTTCGACCTGACCGTCCCGTTCGCGCGCTACGTGCTCGAGAACGCCGGGCACCTCGCGTTCCCCTTCAAGCGCTACCAGATCCAGAAGGTGTGGCGCGGCGAGCGCCCCCAGGACGGGCGCTTCCGCGAGTTCACCCAGGCCGACGTCGACGTCGTCGGCGCGGGCGAGCTGCCCTACCACTACGAGGTCGAGCTGCCGCTCGTCATGGCCGAGGCCCTGGGCGCGCTGCGCGACATCGGGGTGCCCGAGGTCCGCGTCCTCGTGAACAACCGCCGGGTCGCCGAGGGGTTCTACCGCGGGCTCGGCATCGACGCGGTCGACGACGTCCTGCGCCAGATCGACAAGCTCGACAAGGTCGGCCCCGAGAAGGTCGCCGCGCTGCTCGAGTCCGAGGCGGGCACGACGCCCGAGCAGGCGCAGGCGTGCCTCGCGCTCGCGGGCATCAGCGGGAGCGACGCCGGCGTGGTCGACCGCGTGCGGGCGCTCGCGGCCGAGCACGGCGTGGAGAACGAGCTGCTGGAGACCGGGCTCGGCGAGCTCGGCGCGCTGATCGAGGCCGCGAGCGCGCGCGCCCCGGGCGTCGTCGTCGCCGACCTCAAGATCGCGCGCGGCCTCGACTACTACACCGGGTCCGTGTACGAGACCGTGCTCGTGGGCCACGAGCAGCTCGGCTCGATCTGCTCGGGCGGCCGCTACGACACCCTCGCGTCCGACGGCGCGAACACCTACCCCGGCGTCGGCCTGTCGATCGGCGTGTCCCGGCTCGTGTCGCGCCTGCTCTCCGCCGGCCTCGTGCGCGCGACGCGCGCGGTGCCGAGCGCCGTCGTCGTGGCCGTCACGAGCGAGGAGACGCGCGACGCCTCCGACGCGGTCGCGCACGCGCTGCGCGCCCGCGGGGTGCCGGTCGAGGTCGCGCCCGCCGCCGCGAAGTTCGGCAAGCAGATCCGCTACGCCGACCGGCGCGGCATCCCGTTCGTCTGGTTCCCCGGGCGCGTCGAGCACGACGGCACGCGCTCGCCCGACCAGGTGAAGGACATCCGCTCGGGGGAGCAGGTCGACGCCGACGCCGCGACGTGGGAGCCGCCCGCCGAGGACCGCTTCCCGCGCGTCGTGCCCGTGGAGGGCTGACCCGCCGCACCGGGGAGGGGAGGGCGACGTGACGCGACCGGTCGAGCTCGCCCTGCCCTTCCAGGGGACGTGGCTCGTGCGCAACAGCCCGGCGCGCCGCGTGCCGAGCCACGGCACCGACCTCTTCGCGACGACGTACGCGATCGACTTCGTCGCCGTCCGAGGGCGGCGCACCGCCGCCATGCGCGACTGGCGCACCGTGCTGAGCACCGAGCCGCCCGAACGGTTCGTCGCGTTCGGGCGGCCCGTGCTCGCCCCGGCGGCGGGCACCGTCGTCACGGTGCACGACGGCGAGCCCGACCACGAGGCCCGCCGGTCGCCCACCGCGCTGCTCGGCTACGCGCTCACGCAGGCGGCGCGGGCGCGCGGCGGTGCCGCGGCGCTCGCGGGCAACCACGTGGTGCTCGCCCTGGACCCGCCCGGCACGTACGTCGTCCTCGCGCACCTGCGCGCCGGGTCCGTGGCCGTCGTGCCCGGCCGACGGGTCGAGGCGGGCGACGAGCTGGGCCGGTGCGGGAGCTCGGGGAACTCGACGCAGCCGCACGTGCACCTGCAGGTCATGGACGCGCCGGACGCGCTCGCCGCCCGCGGGCTGCCGCTCGTCTTCCGGGGCTTCCGCGAGCGGTCCCGCGACGGCTCGTCGCGCGTCGTGGACCTCGGCGTCCCGGCGGAGGGCGCGGTCGTCGAGCCTGCGTGACCGCGGTCCGGCAAGCCTCACGCCGTGAGCGCGCCCAGCCCCGTGACCCAGCCCGCACGGACCCCGACGACGACCACCGCCGCGGCGACGGCGAGCACGACGACCGCGGCGACGACGTCGGGCACGCCGAGCGGGACGGGCCGCGCCGTGGTGCGTGGACCGGAGCCCAGGCCGCGCGACTCGAGCGCCACGGTCAGGCGCTCGGACCGGCGCACGGCGCCGACGAGGAGGGCGAACGCGGCGGTCCCGAGCGCGCGGGGGGACCGGGGGAGCGTGCCGGGCCGCCGCCGCGGGTCGCGCACGGCCTGCGCGCAGCGGATCGTGTGCCAGGCGTCGGGCAGCTCGACGAGCAGCCGGTGGGCCGCGAGCACCGCGTACGTCCACGTCAGGGGCAGCCGCCCGTGCTGGTGGAGGCTCGTCATGAGGTGCACCGGGTCGGTCGTCACCGCGACCGTGAGCGAGAGGGCGCCGACGAGCAGCGTGCGCACGGCGAGCCCGGCGCCGATCGTCAGGCCGTCGGAGCCGACGGTGACCGGGCCCAGGTCGACCGGGTCGCCGCCGGGCCGGGTGGCGACGTTGACGACCAGCAGGCTCGTCGCGAACACGAGGAAGGGCACGTGCGCCAGGGCGAGCGTGCGCACGGGGACGCGTCCCGCGACCAGCAGCGCCGCGACCGTGAGCACCCACCCGATCGCGGGGGTGTACGGGTCGGTGACGAGCAGCGCACCCGTCGACACGACGAGGACGGTCGCGAGCTTGACCGTCGGGTTCCAGCGCCCGAGGGGCGTGCTGTGCGGAGCGGTCACGGGGCGACCTCCGCGAGGGCTGCGGGCGCGGTCTCTGCGGGGTCGGCTGCGACGGCGCCGACGGTGGCGTCGAGCGCCCGGACGAGCGCGCCCGGGTCCACCCCGTGGCGGCGGCCCGTGCGGGCCCACCACGCGAGCAGGGGAGGACGGCGCAGGCGGGCGCGCCGGCACAGCGCGTCGTCGGCCAGCACGGTGGCGGGCGGCCCCAGCGCCACGAGCCGGCCGCCGACGACGACGGCGACACGGTCGGCGAGGGCCGCGACGAGCGCGAGGTCGTGCGTGACGACGACCACCGCGCCGCCCGCGTCGGCGCGCTCGCGCAGCGCGTGGGCGACGGCGTCCGCCTGGGCGCGGTCGAGCCCCGACGTGGGCTCGTCGGCGAGGAGGACGGGCGGGTCGAGCACCGTCGCCGTCGCGAGGGAAAGGCGCCGCTGCTCGCCGCCGGAGAGCCGGTACGGGTTCGCGTCGGCGAGGTGCGCGAGGGCGAACGCGTCCAGGGTGCGCGCGACGCGTCCGTCGACGCCGTCGAGCCGCGCGAGCCGGGCCGACCAGGCGACCTCGTCGCGGACCGTGCGCGCGAGGAGCTGGTGCTCCGGGTCCTGGAACACCATCGCGACGGGCGCACCGGGCGCCGTCGTGACCTCGCCCGTGGTCCGTTCGAGTCCCGCCAGCCCGCGCAGGAGGGTCGACTTGCCGCCGCCGTTCGGCCCCACCACCGCGAGCACCTCACCCGCGTGCACGTCGAGGTCGACGTCGCGCACCACCGGCGTCTCGTCCCGCCCGCGCCGCCGGTGGCCTGCCGCGGCACGGTGCACCGCGAGGCGTCGGGCACGCAGGGCGACCGGGCCGGCGTCCGCGGCGCGGGGGTCGACGGTGCGGGGGTCGGCGGTGCGCCCGAGGTTGACGAGCCAGGCGTCGGTCGCGGGTGCGCCGAGCGGGCCCGGGGCTCCGGCGCGCTCCAGCCGGATGTCGAGCGGCAGCCAGCACCCGAGCGCGGCGAGCGTGGCGGCGTGCGCGCGCAGGACGGCGGTCGTGGGGCCGTGCGCGACGACGCGACCGGTGTCGTCGAGCACGAGCGTCGCGGCCGGGAGTGTCCCGACGTCGTCGAGGCGGTGCTCGACGAGCACGACCGACCGGCCGGGGGTGTCGGGCGCGTCCCGTCCGGGCGCCCGGACGAGCCCGCCCACGAGCGTCCCGACCTCGTGCGCCGCCGCCGGGTCGAGGAACGCCGTCGGCTCGTCGAGGACCACGAGCTCGGGGTCGGCGACGAGCGCCGCCGCGAGGGCGACGCGCTGCGCCTCGCCCCCCGACAGCGCGTGGGTCGGCCGGTCGTGCAGGTGGTCCGCACCGACGGCGGCGAGCGCGGTGGCGGCGCGGGCGTCCATCGTGCGCGGGTCCGCCGCCCGGTTCTCGAGCGCGAACCGCAGCTCGTCGTCGACGCGGGCGAGGCAGAGCTGGTCGCCCGGCCGCTGCTGGACGAGGCCGACGCGCGCGGCGAGCGCCGCCGGGGTCGTGTCGCGCGGGTCGACGCCCGTCACGCGCAGGTCGCCCGTGACCGACCCCGGGAGCGTGTGAGGCACGACGCCGACGAGCGCACGCAGCAGCGTGGACTTCCCGCAGCCCGAGGGGCCGAGCACGAGCAGCCCGGTGCCCGCGGGGACGGTGAGCGTGAGGTCGTCGAGCACGCGCGTGCCGTCGTGGCCCACGGTGACGGTCAGACCGGCGGCGGCGACGGCGTCGGGCACGTCGCCGGGCACGTCGCCGGGCACGGCGTCCGGCGTGACGTCCGGTGCGGCGGTCGGTGCCTCAGCCACGGCGGTCGGCCCCGATCGCGAAGGCGTCGAGCGCGCCGGTGCGGGCGAGGGCGTCGCCGAGGAGGCGCGCCGCGATCCCGCACAGCACGACGCACGAGACGACCTGTACGCCGAGCCGGAGCATCGCGTAGTCCTGCCCGAGCCAGCCGAACCGGACCGCGTTGAACGCGTACGTGACGAGCGCCGCGCTGACGCCCGACGCGACGAAGACCCACCAGCCGTAGCGGCGGTACCGGGTGAGGGCGAAGGGGACCTCGGCCCCAACGCCCTGGACGAGCCCCACGAGGACGAGCAGCGGGCCGGCGGGCGACGCGAGGAAGACCACCTCGACGAGCGCCGCGAGCGTCTCGGTGAGGATGCCGACGCCCGGCTTGCGCACGATGTACGTCGCGAGGGGGCCGACGACGATCCACGCGCCCGCGAGCACGTTGGCGGCGAGGTCCGCGAGCGGTCCCATGGCGAGCTGGAGCGGGGCCCAGAGCTGCACGAACGCCCAGTAGACGAACCCGAACACGACCCCCAGCACGGCGACGAGGACCGTCTCGTGGAGGGTGAGGCCGCGGCGACGGGCACGGCTCGGGGGAGCGGCGACGGCCTCGTGGAGACCAGGGGCGGGCCGCGCGCCGTCGGGCACGCCGTCGGGCGTGGCGCCGGGCGTGGGGGTGGGCGGGGTCGCCCGGGGCGGCGTGGTGCGGGGCTCGGTCATGCGGTTCCCTCCGTCGGGCCCCCGGGGCGAGGGGTGCACGACGGCGCGCCACCGCGCCCCGCGCGGACGGCACGCGCGGGGCGCGGGCACGAGCGCGCAGGGGACGGTGACGTCCGCCCTGCTCCCTTCGCTGGTACGAACCAGATCAGGTTCCACGGGTCTGCAGGGGGGACGGGTGTCCGGCCTGCACTCTCAGCGCTCATGCGCTCCCCGGGGGCGTTCGGCCCGACCCTAGGGCCTGGACGCCCGCCGGACAATCCCGGCGTCTCACCCACCGGGACGCCCGGCCGCCGTGAGAAGGTGACGGCGACGAGGAGCCCGCGCGGACCGGGGACGGGCTCCGACCACGAGGGACGAGGCAGCGCGCATGACCCGAGACAACGATTCCGCCGCGGTCGCAGAGCTGGACCGCCTCGACGAGGCCGTGCGGAGCGCGCCCGCGGGCGACACGTCGGCGCAGATCGCGCTGTGGCGGCAGACGGTGCGCCTCGGCACGTGGTTCTTCATCGCGCGGGGGTCCGAGGACCAGCCCCGTCCGTACGCCGTCGCTGCGGACCAGGGGCCCATGATCTGCCTCTACAGCAGCGCCGCGCGCGCGGACGAGGCGGCCCGGGCGCTCGGTCTGGCGGACGACGAGACAGGCTCCGTGCCGCTGCTCGGGGTACCTGTGCCGGCGGCGATCGACTACGTCGCGTCCTTCGGCGCGGCCGGGGTCGTCGGTGTCGCGCTGGACCACCCGCGCATCGGCCACCACATCCCCCTCGGGAACCTGGCGCTGCTCAAGGCGTGGTCCGCCGACGGCTGACCCGCTCTTGACAGCGCGTTCGAACGTTTGTTCGAATGGCGCGATGCGGTGGGACGGACAGGTGCTCGGCGCGGACGACGGCGCGCTCCCCGGGCTGGAGCGGGTCGGCCTCGTCCGCAGCGTGCGCACGCCCGAGTTCGCGGGCATCACGTTCCACGAGGTCACGGCCAAGAGCGCGCTGTCCAAGGTGCCGGCGATGTCGCGCATGCCGTTCCGGTGGACCGTCAACCCGTACCGCGGGTGCAGCCACGCGTGCTCCTACTGCCTCGCGCCCGCCACCCCGGTGCTGCTGGCCGACGGCGCGCAACGGCCGATCGGCGAGCTGCGTGTCGGCGACGAGATCGTCGGCACCGTCCCGCACGGCGCGTACCGGCGCTACGTGCGTACCCGCGTGCTCGACCGCTGGACCACCCGCAAGCGCGCCTACCGCGTGACCCTCGCCGACGGCACGCGCCTCGTCGCGAGCGGCGACCACCGGTTCCTCACCGAGCGCGGGTGGCGCCACGTCGTCGGCGGTGCCGGGCACCGTGCCCGCCTGGCGCTCGGCGACGTACTCGTCGGGCCGGGCGCCGCGGCGCTCGCGGAGGGGCGGCCCGTCCTCGACGGCCAGGACGTCACCGGCGGCGAGGCGCTGCGCGTCGACTCCCTGGAAGCGCTCGACGGGCCGGGGGAGACGACGGAGCTGGTCGACATCACGACCGGCACGCGCGACTTCGTCGCCGCGGGGGTCGTGAGCCACAACTGCTTCGCCCGCCCCACGCACCAGTACCTCGACCTCGACGCGGGGGAGGACTTCGACCGGGAGGTCGTGGTCAAGGTCAACGTCGACGACGTGCTGCGGGCCGAGCTCGCCCGCCCGTCCTGGGCGCGCGAGGCCGTCGCGCTCGGCACCAACACCGACCCGTACCAGCGCGCCGAGGGTCGCTACCGCCTCATGCCCGGCATCATCGACGCGCTCGCCGGGTCGGGCACGCCGCTGTCCGTGCTGACTAAAGGCACGCTCCTGCGCCGGGACCTGCCCCTGCTCGTCGACGCCGCCTCGCGCGTCGAGGTCGGGATCGGCGTGTCCCTCGCGCTCCTGGACCCCGAGCTCCAGGCGAGCGTCGAGCCGGGCACGCCCTCGCCGCGCGCGCGGCTCGACCTCGTCCGCACGGTCCGGGAGGCCGGTCTGCCGTGCGGCGTCATGGTCGCCCCCGTGCTGCCGTGGCTCACCGACTCGACCCGCGCGCTCACCGAGCTGCTCGACGCCGTCAAGGACGCGGGCGCGACCGGCGTCACGGTGCTGCCGCTGCACCTCAAGCCCGGCACTCGCGAGTGGTACATGGGCTGGCTCGCGCGCGAGCACCCGCGGCTCGTCCCCGGTTACGAGCGCGTGTACGGCTGCGGCACGTACGCCTCGACGGCGTACCGGTCCTGGCTGTGGGACCGGGTGCGGCCGATGCTCGAGGCGCGCGGGTTCGCCGTCGCGGGGCACCGCGGCCCCGCGGGCGTCGAGGGCCGGTTCCGCCGCGGCGAGCCCGGCGACCGGCACCGCCGGCCAGGGCCGCCGACGGACGGCGCCTACCCGGCCGGCAGCCTCGCCGTCGACCCGGCGCCGCAGGACGCGCGCCACGGCCACGGCGGGGCGCTCGCGGGCATGCCCGTGGACGGCGGCGGGCTCGACGTCGTCGGCGGGGGAGTGGAGCAGGTCCTGTTCTGACCTGTCTCAGGCGTCGGCGAGGCGCGCCGGGAAGCCGCCCGTCGCCACCGGTCCCCAGCGCGTGATCGTCAGCCGCACGAGCGACTTGCCCTGGGTGACCATCGCGGCGCGGTACTCGTCCCAGTCCGGGTGCTCGCCGCCCACGGCGCGGTAGTAGTCGACGAGCGGCTCGACCGACTCGGGCAGGTCGATCACCTCCGCCTCGCCGTCGACCTGCACCCACGGGTCGGAGAACCGCTCGCCCAGGGACAGCAGCGACGCGCGCGGGTCGCGGCGCACGTTGACCGCCTTGGCGCGCTCCGGGTACGTCGACACGACGACCCGACCCGCGTCGTCGACCCCGTACGTGACCGGGCTGAGCTGGGGACGGCCGTCGGCGCGGGTGGTGGCGAGGACGCCGTCGTGCCGGGAGCGCAGGAACTCCTCGAGCTCGTCGCGCTCGACGCGCCGGTTCGTCGCGATGGTGCGTGCCACGGGTCACCCTCCTTCGTGCGGGCGGCGGGCCGGACGGCCCTGCCGCGGCCGGTCGGCCCGTGCGCGCCCGCAGGCGCCGCGCCGGTCCCGGCGGTGCCGCCACGGGACGTCGCGGCGGCACCGCCACGGTATCCGGTCGCCCCCGCCGGTCGAGAGCCGACCGTCGACCGCCTCCGGTCGGAGGTATCCGGTCGAGCCGCCCGCCCGCCCGCACTAGACTTCAGCGGACGCGCCCCCGCTCCGGGAGCGCGACCCCCCACCGCCCACCTGGAAGGAACCCTCCGTGCTGCGCACCCGAACGGCCGGCTCACTGCGGGCCGAGCACACCGGTCAGACCGTCACCCTCACGGGCTGGGTCGACCGTCGGCGCGATCACGGCGGCGTCGCCTTCATCGACCTGCGCGACGCCTCCGGCATCGCCCAGGTCGTCATCCGCGACGAGGCCGTCGCGCACCCGCTGCGCAACGAGTTCGTCCTCCAGGTCACGGGCGAGGTCTCGCGCCGCCCCGACGGGAACGAGAACCCGTCCCTGCCCACGGGCGAGATCGAGGTCGTCGCGACCGACGTCGTCGTGCTCAACACCTCCGAGGCCCTGCCGTTCCAGGTGTCGACGGCGCTCGCGGACACCGAGACGATCGGCGAGGAGGCGCGCCTCAAGCACCGCTACCTCGACCTGCGCCGGCCCGCCCCCGCGCACGCCCTGCGCCTGCGCGCCAAGGCGAACCAGGCCGCACGCCGCGTGCTCGACGCCGAGGAGTTCGTCGAGATCGAGACGCCGACGCTCACCCGCTCGACGCCCGAGGGCGCGCGCGACTTCCTCGTGCCCGCGCGCCTCGCGCCCGGCTCCTGGTACGCGCTGCCGCAGTCGCCCCAGCTGTTCAAGCAGCTCCTCATGGTCGCGGGCATGGAGCGCTACTACCAGATCGCGCGCTGCTACCGCGACGAGGACTTCCGCGCCGACCGCCAGCCCGAGTTCACGCAGCTCGACGTCGAGATGAGCTTCGTCGAGCAGGACGACGTCATCGCGCTCGCCGAGAAGATCCTCGTCGCGCTGTGGGAGCTCATCGGGTACACGATCCCGACGCCCATCCCGCGCATGACCTTCCACGACGCCATGCGGCTGTACGGGTCCGACAAGCCCGACCTCCGGTTCGGCAACCCCCTCGTCGAGCTCACGGACTACTTCCAGGACACCCCGTTCCGCGTGTTCCAGGCCGAGTACGTCGGCGCCGTCGTCATGGCGGGCGGGGCCTCGCAGCCGCGTCGCCAGTTCGACGCGTGGCAGGAGTGGGCCAAGCAGCGCGGCGCTCGCGGCCTCGCGTACGTGACGTTCGGCGAGGACGGCACGCTCGGCGGCCCCGTCGCGAAGAACCTGTCCGACGCCGAGCGCGAGGGCCTGCGCGACGCGACCGGCGCGCAGCCGGGGGACGCCGTGTTCTTCGCCGCGGGCAAGACGTCGGACTCGCGCGCACTGCTCGGCGCCGCGCGCCAGGAGATCGCGAAGCGGACGGGTCAGATCGACGACGACGCGTGGGCGTTCGTCTGGATCGTCGACGCGCCGCTGTTCAAGCCGACCGGTGAGGACGACGACGTCGACCTGGGCCACTCCGCCTGGACCGCCGTGCACCACGCGTTCACGTCGCCCACCCCGGACTGGGTCGACACGTTCGAGCAGAACCCGGGCGAGGCGCTCGCCTACGCCTACGACATCGTGTGCAACGGCAACGAGATCGGCGGCGGGTCCATCCGTATCCACCGTCGGGACGTGCAGGAGCGCGTCTTCGACGTCATGGGGATCGGGCCCGAGGAGGCGCAGGAGAAGTTCGGCTTCCTGCTCGACGCCTTCAAGTTCGGTGCGCCCCCGCACGGCGGGATCGCGTTCGGCTGGGACCGCATCGTCGCGCTGCTGACGAAGTCGGACTCCATCCGCGACGTCATCGCGTTCCCCAAGTCGGGCGGCGGGTACGACCCGCTGACGCAGGCACCGGCCCCGATCACGCCCGAGCAGCGCAAGGAGGCGGGCGTCGACGCGAAGCCCGCCGCCCCGTCGCGCGACGGCGGCACCGAGGGCGGCGCGGACGGCGACACGACCGGTGAGAGCGGGCGCACGGACGCCTGACCCCAGCACGCTCGACGCCGAGGGCGCGCCACCCTGCCGGGTGGCGCGCCCTCCGCGCGTCCGGAAGCTGTTGATCCCGCTGCCGCGAGCTCAGGATCTTGAGCAGATCCTGAGGTTTCGCTGCGCCGACGCGGCGGGTCCCTCGCGCCAGGGCGCGCAGGATCGATCCCGTCGGACACCACGAGAACGAGGCACTCATGACCGCCCTGCTCACCGACCGCGACGCGGTCGACGTCGTCGAGCCTGCGCCCCACGGCGCCCGGCTCGACCGTGATCGGTGCACGCCCGACGAGACCCGGGGCGTCCCGGGCCGCCACCACGGCCCCCGCACGTGAGGGAGGACCTGCGCCAGGCGTGGACGGCGCTCACGGACGACCTGGACGGCGACGTGCAGGCGGTCCGGCGCTTCTTCGTCGCGTACCGGGACCTCGTCGTCCCACGGGTCGACGCGGCGGCGGTCGCGCTCGCCCGGGGCGACGACGAGGAGGCGCGCAGCACGCTGCTCACGGTGCGGTCGACGTCGCTCATGGTCGGGGCCGCGGAGGTCGGGGACGCCGCCTCCGCGGTGCTCGACCGGCACCGCGCCGGGCACCGCACGACCGCGGACGAGGCGCGCGCGCTCGCGACGCTGCGGGCCGCCGCGCGCAGCGCGTGCGACGAGGTGGCGCTGCTGCTCGGCGACCCGCCGCCCGCCGTCGGTCAGCCCGTGGGGTCGAACCGGTAGCCGACGCCGCGCACGGTGCGGATCCACCGGGGCGACGACGGACCGTCGCCGAGCTTGCGGCGCAGGTTCGCGATGTGCACCTCCACGCTGCGCCGGTCCGCGTCCGTGACGTACGTGCCGGCGTCGTACTCCTCGCCCCACAGGACGCGGACGAGCTCGTTGCGGCTGACGACGCGACCCGCCGCCTCGACGAGCGCTCCCAGGAGGTCGTACTCGCTGCGCGTGAGGTGGACGGCCTCGCCGTCGACCGTGGCGGTGCGGCGCGGGACGTCCAGCAGGAGCCCGTCCGACCCCACGAGGGTCGGCTCGTGGTCCGCCGGGGCGGGCCGGGCGGCGTCGGCACCGTCCGACGGCAGGCCGCGTCGCGGGCGCCGCAGGAGGGCCTCGATCCGGGCGCGCAGCTCGCGCGGGCGGAACGGCTTCGTCTGGTAGTCGTCGGCACCGGCGTCCAGGCCCATGAGAGTGTCGATCTCGTCGGTGCGCGCGGTGAGCATCACGATGTAGGTGTCGGAGATCTGACGGATGCGCCGGCACACCTCGAACCCGTCGATGTCGGGCAGGCTCACGTCGAGGGTCGTCACGACCGGGTCGGTCCGCCGGACGAGCTCCACGCCCTCGACGCCGGTCGCGGCCGCCTCGGTGACGAAGCCTGCCTGACCGAGCACCGTCTGCAGGAGATCACGGATCTCCGCGTCGTCCTCGACGATGACTGCGGTGCGTGTGTTGTCCGCCATCCGTCTCCCCCCGTGCGACTGAGTCTGCCGCCTACCGTAGCCGCCCGCGGGAGTGCCCGCGCACGAACCGTCCCCGCCGGTCGGAGCGTCTCAGTGGGTGATCGCGAGCCGACGGTGCACCCGGCGCAGCGGCCCGGGTGCCCACCAGTTGTACCGCCCGAGCAGCGTCATCGTCGCGGGGACCAGCAGGAGGCGCACGATCGTCGCGTCGATGAGGACGGCGACGGCGAGCGCGAACCCGACCTCCTTGATGACGAGCAGGTCGCCGAACACGAAGCCCGCGAACACGACGACGATGATCGCCGCCGCCGACGTGATGATCCGCCCGGAGCGCTGCAGGCCCAGGCGGACCGCCTCGTCGTTGGAGAGCCCGGCGTCGTACAGCTCCTTGATGCGCGCGAGCAGGAACACCTCGTAGTCCATGGCGAGACCGAACGCGAACGCGACGACGAGCGCGACGACGTACGTCTCGATCCCGCCCACGGACGAGAAGTTCAGCAGCCCTTCGAGGTGACCGTCCTGGAAGACCCACACGAGGACCCCGAGCGAGGCGGCGAGCGACAGCGCGTTCGTCAGGAGCGCCTTCACCGGCACGACGACGGAGCCGGTCATGAGGAACAGCAGCACGAGCGTCGCGCCGACGACGATCCCCACGGCCCACCACACGCGCTCGCCGAGCGCCTCGAGGAAGTCGACCTGCCCCGCCGCCTGACCGGTGACCCACACCTCGAAGCCCGGGTCCGTCGCGCGGACCTCCCGCACGACCGACACGGCCTCCGGGCCACCGGCGTCGTCCGCGTCGACGTGCACGCCCACGACGGCGTACGACCCCAGCGGCACCGCGGGGTCGACGCTCTCGACGCCGTCGAGCGCCGCCACGTCGTCGGCCCACGCCTGGGCGTCCTTGACGCTCGCGTCCACGACGGCGACGACCTGGGCGCCCGCACTGGACGGGTACTGCGCGGCGAGCTCGTCCACGAACTCGCGCTGGGGAGAGCCCTGGGGGAGCAGCTCGATCCCGGAGTTCCGCAGCTGCAGCCCGAGCACCGGCAGCGCGAGGACCACGAGGAGCGCCGCGGTGGTGAGCAGCACCCACAGCGGGTGCCGCTGGACGCGCCCCGCGAGACGGGAGAACGCGCCCTCGTCCGACTGCACGTCCGCGGTCCGGGCGAGCACGCGGCGCAGGCCCGGGACCCGGCCGAGCAGCCCGGGGCGGGCGAGGCGACGGCCCGAGTACGCGAGCAGCGCCGGGACGAGGGTGAGCGCCGTCGCGACGGCCACGAGGACGACGCCGAGCCCGGCCGCGCCGACCGCGCGCAGGATGTCGGGGCGGAACACCATGAGCCCCGCGATGGAGATCGCGACCGTCAGCGCCGAGAACGCGACCGTGCGGCCCGCGGTCTCCATGGTGCGCACGAGCGCCGCGTGCACCACGCCGTCGCCGCGCCGCCGGCGCAGCGACGGGTCGTCGCCCGCCTCGATCAGCCGGTGCAGCTCCTCCCGGAACCGCGACACCACGAGCAGCCCGTAGTCGATGGACAGGCCCAGGCCGAGCAGGGTGACGACGTTGACGATGGAGGCGTCGACGTCGAGCACGTACGTCAGGCCCAGCAGCACCCCGAGACCGGCACCGATCGACGCGACGGCCCCGGCCATCGGCATCGCCGCGGCGAGGAACCCGCCGAAGACGAGCACCATGATGAGCAGCGCCACCGGGAGGGCGACGGCCTCACCCGTCGTGAGGTCCTCCTTCACCTGGCTCGTGATCGCCTCGACGATGAGCCCGTTCGACCCCACGAGGCCCGTCGCGTCGCCCGCCGCCTCCGGGGCGGCGTCCGCGAGCACGCCCGGCACGGCCTCGAGCTGCTCGACGACGCGGTCCGCGACCGCGTCGGTGCGCTCGGCGTCGAGGTCGGTGCGCAGGGTCACGACCGAGAGGAAGCCGCGCCCGTCCTGCGCGACGAGCGACTGCGCCGCCGGGTCCTCCACGCCGCCCGGGATCACGTACGGGTCGATGACCGTGTCCACGCCCTCGACGGCGACGAGGTCGGCATCGACCCCCGTCATCGCCTCCACGACCTGCGGGTCCGCCGGGTCGACGCCGGACACCAGGAGCGTGATCTCCGTCCCGCCCTCGTCGTTCTCCGCGAGGACCTGCGACGCCCGCTCGCTGTCCGAGCCCGGGATCGTCGGCGCGCCCGTCGTCACACGGTCGAACACGCTCTCCCCGTGGACGCCGAACAGCGCCAGCGCGAAGCCGAGCGCTGTCAGCAGGACCCACACGACGACGGTGAGACGCGGGTGGCGGGCGACACGACGACCGAGGCTCGAGAACACGAGCGCCAGCATCCCACCCGCCCGCGCCGCGTGTCAGATCCCCCGCGCCCCGGGGCCGGACGTTCACCCGACCTCCTCGACCCGGCACCGCCGCGTGGGCGGCGGTGCGTAGGCTCGAGCCATGTCCACCGGTGATCTCTTCGGCGGCGACCTCTTCGGTGCCGCCACGTCCGGCGCGCAGGGCACGCCGCGACCCGGACCGGGGGCCCCGCTCGCCGTGCGCATGCGCCCCGCCACCCTCGACGAGGTCGCGGGCCAGTCCCACCTCCTCGTGCCCGGCTCGCCCCTGCGGCGGCTCATCCGGTCCGGCAGCGAGAGCGACGCGTCCGGCGGCCGCGCCGCGCCCGGCTCCGTCATCCTCTGGGGCCCGCCCGGCACCGGGAAGACGACGCTCGCCTACCTCATCGCGACCGCCTCCGGCCGCCGCTTCGTCGAGCTCTCCGCCGTCACCGCGGGCGTCAAGGACGTGCGCACCGTCGTCGAGGACGCCCGGCGCCGCCTCGCCACCGGCGGCGAGGAGACCGTCCTCTTCATCGACGAGGTGCACCGCTTCTCCAAGTCCCAGCAGGACGCGCTCCTGCCCAGCGTCGAGAACCGTTGGGTCACGCTCGTCGCGGCGACCACGGAGAACCCCAGCTTCTCCGTGAACTCGCCCCTGCTCTCCCGCTCGCTCCTGCTCACGCTCCAGCCCCTCGGGGACGACGACGTCCGCGCCCTCGTGCGGCGCGCCGTCGCCGACGAGCGGGGGTTGGGCGGCCTCGTCGCGCTCACCGACGAGGCCGAGGACCACCTCGTGCGCCTCGCGGGCGGCGACGCGCGCAAGGCGCTCACCGTGCTCGAGGCCGCCGCGGGCGCCGCGCTGTCCGACGCCCCGGTGCCCGTGCCCACGACGGCCGTCCCGGCCGACGACGAGGCTGCGCTCCCCGAGGGTGCGGGGAGCGGCACGCCCGACGCGGGCCCCCCGCCGGTGCCCGTCGACCTCGACGCGGTCGAGCGCGCCGTCGACGTCGCCGCCGTGCGGTACGACCGCGACGGTGACCAGCACTACGACGTCGTGTCCGCGTTCATCAAGTCGATGCGCGGCTCCGACGTCGACGCCTCGCTGCACTACCTCGCCCGCATGATCGCGGCGGGGGAGGACCCGCGCTTCATCGCCCGCCGCATCGTCATCGCCGCCGCGGAGGACGTCGGCATGGCCGACCCCTCGGCACTACAGACCGCCGTCGCCGCCGCCCAGGCCGTCCAGCTCATCGGCATGCCCGAGGGACGCATCGTCCTCGCCGAGGCCGTCGTGCACCTCGCGACCGCCCCCAAGTCGAACGCCGCCTACCTCGGGATCGACGCGGCGCTCGCGGACGTGCGGGCCGGGAGGGCGGGGTCCGTCCCGCCGCACCTGCGCGACGCGCACTACCCGGGCGCCAAGCAGCTGGGGCACGGCGCGGGCTACCGGTACGCGCACGACGCGCCGCACGGTGTCGCGGCGCAGCAGTACCTGCCGGACTCCCTCGTCGGATCGCGGTACTACACGCCCACGGACCGCGGGTACGAACGGCAGGTCACGGAGCGCCTCGGGCGCATCCGCGACATCCTCGACCAGGACGGCCCCGCGCGCTGACGAGGGAGGGGACCACGGCGCCCCACGTGCGGTAGACTGCTCAGGTTGCCTTCGCGGCGACCACCTGGGACCTCGGCCCCGACCCCTCGCTTCTCCTCGCGGTGGAGCGCGCGGTCCATCGGCTGGTCCCGCACCCGGACCCGGTTCTCGGGACCAGGTGTGACGTCAGAACCCGAACGACAGGAATGAGATACCGCTGTGACGTCTGTCAAGCGCTCGCGCCGCCAGGTCCGCCTGAGCCGCGCCCTGGGCATCGCCCTCACCCCGAAGGCCGTCAAGCACTTCGAGAAGCGCCCGTACCCCCCGGGTGAGCACGGCCGCGCCCGCCGCCGCACCGAGTCGGACTACGCGGTCCGTCTCCGCGAGAAGCAGCGTCTGCGCGCCCAGTACATGCTCCGCGAGAAGCAGCTCGCGCGTGCGTACGAGGACGCCCGCAAGGACAAGGGCCTGACCGGTGAGGCGCTCGTCGAGAACCTCGAGATGCGTCTCGACGCCCTCGTGCTCCGCGCCGGCTTCGCCCGCACCATCCTGCAGGCGCGCCAGGCGGTCACGCACCGCCACATCCTCGTCGACGGCAAGATCGTGGACCGCCCGTCGTTCCGCGTGAAGCCCGGCCAGACCCTCCAGGTCAAGCCGAAGAGCCAGGCGACGACGCCGTTCCAGGTCGCGGCCGCGGGCGCGCACCGCGACGTGCTGCCGGCCGTCCCGGGCTACCTGGACGTCCAGCTCGAGAAGCTCAGCGCGGTGCTCACGCGTCGCCCGAAGCGCGCCGAGGTCCCCGTGCAGTGCGAGGTCCAGCTCGTCGTCGAGTACTACGCTCGCTGATTTCTGCCCCGGACGCCTCGCTCACCGCTTCGTCGGCGAGCGGGGCGTTCGTGCGTCCGGGCCGGTGCCTCGGCCCGCCCCCGCAAGGGCGCCGTCGTGCCGCGCCCGACGACGGTCCCCGCCCTGGTGCGGGTAGTGTTTCGCGGAGCCGTGGGTACGTCCGCGAGGAGCCCGCGGCGACGACCGTCCCGCGCGCACGGCGCGCGGGTGCCGCGCCCGCGGCACCGTGACTGGCACTGGAGGAAGAATGTCCCTGGGAGATGTGGCCGGCCTCATCGCAGCCGTCGCGTTCGTGCTGCTCGTCGGCCTGCTCGCGGTGCCGCTCCTCAAGCTCGGCCGCGTGCTCGACGAGGCGCGCGCGAGCATCAAGGAGGTCACCGACCACTCGGTGCCGATCCTCGACGAGGCCGCGACGACCGTCGCCACGACGAACAGCCAGCTCGTCAAGGTCGACACCATCACCACGTCGGCCGCCCAGGTGAGCGAGAACGTCTCCGCGCTCACGGGCCTGTACGCCGCCACGTTCGGTGCGCCGCTGGTCAAGGTCGCCGCGTTCACGTACGGCGTGCGCCAGGCTGCCGCGCGCTCGTTCGGCGGCCGACGGTCGTCGGGCAGCTCCGCGAGCCGCGCCGAGGGGTCGCGCTGATGCGCCGGGTCTTCTGGATCGGCGTCGGGGTCGCGATCACGGTCGTGGTCGTCGTGCGCGGCAAGAAGGTCCTCGCGCGCTACGCGCCGGCGTCGCTCGTGGACCAGGCGACGGAGCAGGTGAACGGCCTCGGCGAGAAGGTCGTCGAGATCGCCCGCGACTTCCGCACGGAGTTCGCGCTCGCGCGCGACGCCCGCGAGCAGGAGCTCATGGCGGCGCTGCTCGCCGAGGGCCAGGAGGACCCGGACGCCGTCCGCGCGCGTCGCGCGGCCGGACGCCACGCGCGCCCCGCCGGCGCCGACCGGCACGCCTTCGACGACACGGACGACGTCGAGGACCTGCTCGGTTACTCCTTCTAGGACGCCGAGCCCGCGGCGCCCACCGCACCACCCCGCACGACCACCGACCTCTTTCCGAAGGACATCATGCGCACCGCCGAGATCCGCAAGCGCTGGCTCGACTACTTCGCCGACCGCGACCACACCGTCGTGCCGTCGGCGTCGCTCGTCTCCCCGGACCCGTCCACGCTGTTCACCATCGCGGGCATGGTCCCGTTCATCCCGTACATGACGGGGGAGCAGACCCCGCCGTGGGACCGCGCGACGAGCGTCCAGAAGTGCGTGCGCACCCTCGACATCGACGAGGTCGGCAAGACGACGCGTCACGGCACGTTCTTCCAGATGAACGGCAACTTCTCGTTCGGGGACTACTTCAAGGAAGGCGCGATCACCTACGCCTGGGACCTCGTCACGGGCGCGCGCGAGGAGGGGAAGTACGGCTTCGACCCCGAGAGCGTGTGGGTCACCGTCTACCACGACGACGACGAGGCGCGGCAGCTCTGGAAGCGCATCGCCGGCCTGCCGGACGAGCGCATCCAGGCCCGCGGCAAGAAGGACAACTACTGGTCCACGGGCCAGCCCGGCCCCGCGGGCCCGTGCTCGGAGATCTACATCGACCGCGGTCCGGAGTTCGGCCAGGAGGGTGGCCCCGTCGTCGACGAGGACCGCTACCTGGAGATCTGGAACCTCGTCTTCATGCAGTACGCGATCGACGACGTGAAGTCCAAGGAGGAGTTCCGGATCGTCTCGGAGCTCGCGCGCAAGAACATCGACACGGGCATGGGCCTGGAGCGCGTCGCCTACCTGCTCCAGGGCAAGGACAACCTCTACGAGATCGACGAGGTGTTCCCCGTCATCACCGCGGCCGAGGCGCTCTCGGGCAAGCGCTACGGCGCGAACCACGAGGACGACGTCCGCATGCGCGTCGTGGCCGACCACGTCCGCTCGGCGCTCATGATCATGAGCGACGGCGTGCGCCCGTCCAACGAGGGCCGGGGCTACGTGCTGCGCCGTCTGCTGCGCCGCTCGGTGCGCGCGATGCGCCTGCTCGGCGTCGAGGACCGCGCCATGCCCGCGCTGCTCCCGGTGAGCCGCGACGCGATGGCGCCGTCGTACCCGGAGGTCGCGACGGACTTCGCGCGTATCTCCGACGTCGCCTACACCGAGGAGGACGCGTTCCGTCGCACGCTCACGGCCGGCACGACGATCCTCGACACCGCCGTGTCGCGGGCGAAGGCCGCGGCCGGCTCGGACGGGACGCCGCTGCTCGGCGGCGACCAGGCGTTCGCGCTGCACGACACCTACGGCTTCCCGATCGACCTCACGCTTGAGATGGCCGCCGAGCAGGGCGTCCAGGTCGACGAGAAGGCGTTCCGCGCGCTCATGACCGAGCAGCGCCAGCGGGCGCGCGCCGACGCGCTCGCGAAGCGCTCCGGCGGCGTCGACACGGCCGCGTACGAGTCGCTCGCGTCCGAGCTCGCGGCGCCCGTGGAGTTCCTCGGGTACACCGAGTCGTCCGCGGCGGTGCGCGTCGCCGGCCTGCTGGTCGACGGCGTCCCCGCCCCGGCCGCGACGGCCCCGGCGGACGTCGAGGTCGTGCTCGACCGCACCCCGTTCTACGCGGAGGCCGGTGGCCAGCTCGCCGACCACGGCACGATCGTGCTCGACGGCGGCGCGACCATCGAGGTCGACGACGTGCAGCGCCCGATCAAGGACCTGTCGGTGCACCGCGGCCGCCTGGTCGAGGGCACCGCGGCGCTCGGCGACCCGGGCACCGCGACGATCGACCGCGACCGCCGCAAGGCGATCAGCCGCGCCCACTCGGCGACGCACATGATCCACAAGGCGCTCCAGGAGTCGCTCGGCAAGGACGCGACGCAGGCCGGGTCGGAGAACGCGCCCAGCCGCATCCGCTTCGACTTCCGCCGCTCGTCCGCCGTGCCCTCGGGCGCGCTCTCGGAGATCGAGGAGCGGGTCAACACCCAGCTCCAGGAGAACCTCGAGGTCACGGACCAGCTCATGCCGATCACCGAGGCGCGCGCCCTGGGGGCGATGGCGCTGTTCGGCGAGAAGTACGGCGACACCGTGCGCGTCGTCTCGATCGGCGGCGACTGGTCGCGCGAGCTCTGCGCCGGCACGCACGTGCAGCGCACGGGCCAGCTCGGCCTCGTCACGCTGCTCGGCGAGTCGTCGATCGGCTCGGGCGTGCGGCGCGTCGACGCGCTCGTCGGAGACGGCGCGTACGGCTTCCAGGCGAAGGAGCACGCGCTCGTGGGCCAGCTCACGGGCCTGCTCAACGTGCGGACCGAGGAGCTGCCCGACCGCGTGAGCACGCTCGTGTCGCGCCTGCGCGACGCCGAGAAGGAGCTCGCCCAGCTCCGGCAGGCGCAGCTCCTCGCGGCGGCCGGCACGCTCGCCACCGGGGCGGAGCTCGTGGGCGGCACGCGCGTCGTCGTGCACGACGCCGGCGAGGTCGCGTCCGCGGACGACCTGCGCGCGCTCGCGCTCGACGTGCGCGGCCGGCTCGGCGAGGCGGAGCCTGCGGTCGTCGCCGTCGGCGGCGTCGCCAAGGGCCGCCCGCAGGTCGTCGTCGTGACGAACGCCTCCGCGCGCGCGGCCGGGCTGCGCGCCGGCGTGCTCGCCAAGGCCGCGGCCCAGACGCTCGGCGGCGGTGGCGGCGGCAAGGACGACATGGCCCAGGGCGGCGGCACGGACGTGTCCGCGCTGCCCGCCGCCCTCCGGGGCGTGCGCGACGGCGCCGCGGCCGGCGCGTGACCGGCCTGCCCGTGCAGCCCGCCGACGACGGGCGCGCCCCCCTCCCGCGGGGGGCGCGCCTCGGCGTCGACGTGGGCAGCGTCCGCGTCGGCCTGGCCGCGAGCGACCCCGACGGTCTCGTCGCGACCCCCGTCGAGACCCTCGCGCGCGACACCCGCGGCGGCGCGGCGGTCCCCGCCGACGTCGCCCGCATCGCGGCCGAGGTCGCGGAGCGCAACGCCGAGGTCGTGTACGTGGGCCTGCCGCGGCACCTCTCGGGCGGGGAGGGCACCGCCGCCCAGGGCGCGCGGGCGTACGCTGGTGCGGTGGCTCGCGTCGTCGCACCGGTGCCGGTGCACCTCGTCGACGAGCGGATGACGACCGTCAGCGCCCACCAGGCGCTGCACGCGTCGGGACGCGCCGGTCGCAAGCACCGGAGCGTCGTCGACCAGGCCGCCGCCGTTATCATTCTGCAATCCGCTCTCGAGGCCGAGCGGGGCGCGGGGGTGCGCGCCGGAGAACCTGTAGACCCGACAGGAGACCACCGACCGTGACCGACCTGTTCGAACGGCCCGCCGTCCAGGGCGAGCAGCAGCCCGCGCGCTCGTCGCGCTCGGAGCAGCGCGCCCGCCGGGCGGCGAAGAAGCGACGCCAGCGCCGGCGTCGTCGCGCCCTCGTGGTGCTGCTCGTCTCCCTCCTCGTGGTAGGCGGTGCGGGGTACCTGCTGCTCAACAACGCCTCCGACCTCTTCGGGTT
This sequence comes from Cellulosimicrobium sp. AB352, assembly GCF_049538415.1. NCBI lineage: Bacteria > Bacillati > Actinomycetota > Actinomycetes > Micrococcales > Promicromonosporaceae > Cellulosimicrobium > Cellulosimicrobium sp. AB352. The sequence goes on from NZ_JBMVFX010000011.1 coordinate 24,949, forward strand.
CGACAACCCGCTCGAGGCCAAGGACTTCGAGGGACCGGGCACCGACCCGGTCGACGTCGTCATCGAGCCCGGCTCCACGGGCCGTGACATGGGTGCCGTGCTCACCGAGGCCGGCGTCGTCGCCAGCTCGGCGGCCTTCGCGAAGGCGTTCGACGAGAACCCGAACGCGGGGAAGATCCAGCCGGGCACCCACACCCTGCTCCTCGGCATGCCCGCGAAGGACGCCGTCGCGCGCCTGGTCGCGAACGACTCGCGCGTCGAGACCAAGATCACCATCCCCGAGGGCTACACGGTCAAGCAGATCCTCGAGAAGGCGTCCTCCGTGACGGACATCCCGGTCGCCGACTTCGAGGCCGCCATGGCCGACACTGCCGCGACGGGCCTGCCGGCGGAGGCGAACGGCAACTACGAGGGCTGGCTCTACCCGACGACGTACGTCCTCGAGCCCGGAGACGTGAGCCCTCAGGGGGTCATCCAGGGGATGGTCTCGCAGACGGTTATGAAGCTCGACGAGCTCGGGGTGGCAGCGGAAGACCGCGAGACCGTGCTCAACAAGGCATCGCTCATCGAGCGCGAGGCGAAGTACGCGCCGGACCGTCCGAAGATGGCGCGCGCGATCGAGAACCGCCTCGCGATCAACATGGCGCTCCAGATCGATGCGGCGGTCGCCTACGGCCTGGACAAGCCGGGGACCGAGCTCACGCGTGACGACACTCAGAACCCCGACAACCCCTATAACACCTACGTGCACAAGGGGCTGCCGCCGACCCCCATCGCCAGCCCAGGTGCCGAGTCGTTGGCCGCGGTCGTGAACCCTGAACCGGGTGACTGGATCTTCTGGACCGCCGTGAACCTCGAGACCGGGGAGACGAAGTTCGCCGTGACGTGGGACGAGCACGAGGCGAACGTCGCCGAGCTTCGTCAGTGGCAGGCGGAGAACGGCGGGTGAGCGCGAGGCGCGCCCCCCGACGGGCGGCCGTCCTCGGTCATCCCGTCGCCCACTCGCTGTCCCCGGTGCTCCACCGCGCCGCGTACGACGCGCTCGGCCTCGACGGCTGGACGTACGAGGCGATCGACACGACCGAGGAGCAGCTCCCGGCGCTGGTCAACGGGCTCGACGCGTCGTGGGCGGGCCTCAGCCTGACCATGCCGCTCAAGCACGCGGTGATCCCGCTGCTCGACCACGTCGACCCGCTCGCGAACGTCGTCGGCGCCGTGAACACGCTCGTCGTGCAGCCCACGGGCGGCCGGCGCCCGACGTTCGTCGGGACGAACACCGACGTGCACGGGCTCGTCGCCGCGCTCCGCGAGGGGCTGGGGGAGCGGGACGCGCGGACCGCCGTCGTGCTCGGCGCGGGCGCGACGGCCGCGTCCACGCTGGCCGCCCTCGCCGAGCTCGGGTGCACCACGCCCACGGTCCTGGTGCGCTCGCTCGGGCGCACCGGGACGCTGCAGCGCGCGGCGCACCGCATGGGCGTCGAGCCGCGCTTCGAGATCCTCGACCCGTCGTCCCCCGCGCTCGTCGCCCGCCTCGGGCAGGCCGATGCTGTCGTCGCGACCCTTCCGTCGCGCGCGGCCGACCCGGTGGCCGACGCGCTGGCGCAGGTGGCCGCGCGCGTGACGGGCGCGCTGCTCGACGTCGTCTACGACCCCCGGCCCACGGCGCTCTCGACGGCCTGGGCCGCGGCGGGAGGCACCGTGATCGGTGGCGAGCGCATGCTCCTGCACCAGGCAGCCGAGCAGGTGCGGCTCATGACGGGTCGTGTTGCGCCGCTCCTCTTGATGGCGCGGGAACTGGGGCGAGCTCTCGCGGACACGGACACTCCGTCGCCTGGTTCCGCGAGCAGTTGACGACGAGTTCAGTAGGGGGAAACGCTCGTCCGCGTTGGCTTCGAGTGCACGGCTGGCGCGTGTCATCTGGCGAAGTGTTTCCCGGCGTGTTCGTTCTGGTGGCAGCCTCTGACCAGCGGGCGTTGAATGCCGTCTTGCGATGGTGTCAGAGTTCTTTCACCCAAGTTGGAGGTTGCAGACCGTATGGTCGACTGATACGGTTCTCGCGACAAACTAGTTCAGGGGGAATGTGAATGTCGAAAATCTTGAGAGTGGCCGCAATCGCTTCACTGGCGGTGGGTCTTGCTGGAACAGGGGCAATTTCGGCTTCTGCGGGAGTGTCGACCGCGTACGGCGTGTCGGCAACTCGCCCGATTGCGATCGCCCACTGCGCTGCATCGCGAGTCATTCACTCGGCGCAGGGTCACGGTGTCGGCCCGTGCAAGTTCAAACTGCTCGGAGACGGTGACACCTACTGGAGCCACCTTTACTCCTACTAGCGCCCGTGCGTGACCAATTGCCGGCGCCATCCTCCGTGCGTGATTTCGGGGGATGGCGCCGGTATTTTCTATCTGTCTCGACGGGATTTCAAGAGCCTGGGAACGGGTAGTTGAGCAAGCCGACAGTTAGGCTGGTTCCCAGGAACATGAAGGGGCCAAAGGGGACGGCGGTGTCGCGGCGCGCGCGGCGCGTGACGACCAGCCCGAGTGCCCACACGCCGCCGAGCAGGAACGGCAGGACGAGTCCAGTGACCAGCTCGCCCCACCCGAGCCACGCGAGCGGCGTGCCGAGCATCCCCGCGAGCTTGACGTCGCCGAAGCCGAGGCCCGGTGGATACGCGATCCGGAGCGCGGCGTAGGCGCCGAAGCCCAGGGCACCCCCGACCAGCGCCCGTACGAGTGCGGCGCGGTCGCCGGTCCCGAGGGCGGCGACGGCGAGGAGCAGGACCGACCCGAGCCACGTCGGCAGGACGACGACGTCGGGCAGCCGGTGCGTGCGCGCGTCGACCACGGCCGCGAGCGTGCCAGCCGCGGCGACGAGCACGAGGGCGGGCGTCGCCCAGGAGGTCGCCGACCACCACGCCGCGCTGGCCGCCGCGAGGAGCGCGAGGACGCCCCCGGCCGGCCCGGCCACCCGGAGCTCCCGGCTCAGGGCCGCACCACGGCGCCGGAGCCACGACCGCGCGTCGTCGGCCTTCTCGTGTGCAGCCGCCACCGGAGCGTGGCCGCGCGACGGCGTGCCGTCGACCGCCGTCCCGTCCCCCTGCTGGACCATGCGCGGCACCGTAGCGCGTCCGGGCGGGGGCGCGCCGTCGTCGTCCACAGCCCTCCGGTCCGCACTGCGGGCGGCCGCCGGGACGTGCGCGCCGACGTGGGAGGATGGCGATCATGCTGCGTTGGTTGACATCGGGTGAGTCGCACGGCGAGGCGCTGGTCGGGATCCTCGACGGGCTGCCCGCGGGCGTCGAGCTCACGACGGACGACGTGCGCGCCGCGCTCGCGCGCCGCCGCCTCGGGTACGGCCGCGGTTCGCGGCAGAAGTTCGAGCAGGACGAACTGCGCGTCCTCGGCGGCCTGCGCCACGGCGTGACCCAGGGCGGGCCGCTGGCCATCGAGATCGCGAACTCCGAGTGGCCCAAGTGGGTCGACGTCATGTCGTCCGACCCGGTGCCGCCCGAGGCCCTGCTCGTCGACGCCGGGACGGGCGACGTCCGGGAGATCGCGCGCAACCGCCCGCTCACCCGGCCCCGCCCGGGGCACGCCGACCTCGTCGGCATGCGCAAGTACGGCTTCGAGGACGCGCGCCCCGTGCTCGAGCGCGCCTCGGCGCGCGAGACGGCGACGCGCGTCGCGCTCGGCACGGCCGCGGCGAAGTTCCTCGAGCAGGCGCTCGGCGTCCGGCTCGTGTCGCACGTCGTCGCGATCGGGCCGGTCGAGGTCCCCGAGGACGCGCCGGTGCCCGGCCCCGACGACGTCGCCGCGCTCGACGCCGACCCGGTGCGCTGCTTCGACCCGGACGCCGCCGCGGCCATGGTCGCGGAGATCGACGAGTGCCAGAAGGCGGGAGACACCCTCGGCGGCGTCGTCGAGGTGCTCGCGTACGGGGTCCCCTCCGGACTGGGCACCTACGCGCAGAGCGACCGTCGCCTCGACGCGCGCCTCGCCGCCGTCCTCATGGGGATCCAGGCAATCAAGGGCGTCGAGGTCGGCGACGGCTTCCGCACCGCGCGCCGCCGCGGGTCCGCCGCGCACGACGAGATCGAGCGCGGTGCCGACGGCCGCATCCACCGTCGCAGCAACCGCGCCGGCGGCGTCGAGGGCGGCATGTCGAACGGCGAGGTGGTGCGCGTGCGCGCCGCCATGAAGCCGATCTCGACGGTGCCGCGCGCGCTCGCGACGGTCGACGTCGTCACCGGCGACGTCGCCAAGGCCCAGCACCAGCGCTCCGACGTGTGCGCGGTCCCGCCCGCGGCGGTCGTCGCCGAGGCGATGGTCGCGCTCGTGCTCGCCGAGCAGGCGCTCGAGAAGTTCGGCGGCGACTCCGTCGCGGAGGTCCGCCGGAACGCCGAGGCGTACCTCGCCGCGATCCCCGAGCTGCAGCGCTGATGACGCCCGTCGCCCCGGGGACCCGCCCGGTCGTCGTGCTGGTCGGCCCGCCCGGCAGCGGGAAGTCGACCGTCGCGCGCCACCTGGCCGAGCTGCTCGGCCTCGCGCAGCGCGACACGGACGTCGACGTCGAGACCACGGCCGGGAGGCCGGTCGCGGACATCTTCGTCGACCACGGCGAGCCGCACTTCCGCGAGCTGGAGCGTGAGGCCGTGACGACCGCGCTCGCGACGCACGACGGCGTCCTCGCCCTGGGCGGCGGCGCGGTGCTCGACGAGCACACGCAGACCGCGCTCGCGGCGTACGTCGCCGCGGGCGGGACGGTCGTGTTCCTCGACGTGAGCCTCGCGCACGCCGCGCCGCGCGTCGGCCTCAACCAGGCGCGCCCGCTCCTGCTCGGCAACCCGCGGGCGCGCTGGGCCGCCCTCATGGAGGCGCGTCGCCCCGTCTACGAGCGCGTCTCTACGCTGCACGTCGTCACCGACGCGCGCACGCCCGCCCAGGTCGCGCGCGAGATCCGCGGGCACCTCGCGGGCGACGCCGTGCCCGGCACCCCGGGGCGCACGACGCCCGCACCCGCGCCGGCCGACCCCGCCGGCACCCCGGTCGAACAGGAGAACGCGTGACCCCCGACGCCACCACCCCCGCCCAGGACCCGGCCGCTGCCGCGCCGACGCGCGTCCGGGTCGCGGGCGAGCAGCCGTACGACGTCGTCGTGGGGCGCCACCTGCTCGGCGAGCTGCCCGCGATGCTCGGCGGCTCGGTGCGCCGGGTGCTCGTCGTGCACCCCGCGGCCCTCGCCGCGACGGCCGAGGTCGTCCACGAGGACCTCAAGGAGTCGGGCTACGAGGCATACGTCGCGGAGGTGCCGGACGCCGAGGAGGCCAAGACCGCTCAGGTGGCCGCGTTCCTCTGGGGCGTGCTCGGGCAGCTGGACTTCACGCGCACGGACGCGGTCGTCACGGTCGGCGGCGGCGCGACGACGGACCTCGGCGGCTTCGTCGCCGCGACCTGGCTGCGCGGCATCCGCGTGGTGCACGTGCCGACGACGCTCCTCGCGATGGTCGACGCTGCGGTCGGGGGCAAGACCGGCATCAACACCGCCGAGGGCAAGAACCTCGTCGGCGCGTTCCACCCGCCGGCCGGCGTCCTGTGCGACCTCGCGGCCCTGGAGTCGCTCGGGCGCTGGGACTTCGTCGCCGGGCTCGCGGAGGTCGTCAAGACGGGGTTCATCGCGGACGAGCGCATCCTCGAGCTCGTCGAGGAGCACGCGGACGCGCTCGCGGCGTGGGGCACCCGGCCGACGACGGACGAGACCTGGGCCGTCGTCGCCGAGCTCGTCGAGCGCTCGGTCGCGGTCAAGGCGCGCGTCGTGGGGGAGGACCTCAAGGAGGCCGGGCTGCGCGAGATCCTCAACTACGGGCACACGCTGGGCCACGCCGTCGAGCTCACCGAGCGCTACCAGTGGCGCCACGGCGCGGCCGTCTCCGTCGGCATGGTGTTCGCCGCCGAGCTCTCGCGCCTCGCCGGGAAGCTGGACGACGCCGTCGTCGACCGCCACCGCGCGATCCTCGGCTCGCTCGGGCTGCCCCTCACCTACCGGGGCGACCGGTGGGAGCAGCTGCTGTCCGCCATGCGCCGCGACAAGAAGTCGCGCGGCGACCTCCTGCGCTTCGTGGTGCTCGACGACGTCGCCCGCCCGACGCGCCTCGAGGGCCCGGACCCGACGCTCCTCGCCGCGGCCTACGCGGAGATCGCGGCGGACGCCCCGGCGGGCCGGGGGCCGATCGCCCTCTGACGGATCCTCGGCGGGGTCAGGCCCAGAGCCCCCGGCCGCGGAGCACGTCGCGCAGCACGTCCGAGCGGTCGGTCACGATGCCGTCGACCCCGAGGTCGAGCAGCCGGTGCATCGTCGGCGCGTCGTTGACCGTCCAGGCGTGCACCGCGACGCCGGCCCGGTGCGCGGCCCGCACGAACGCCGAGTCCACGACCCGGACCCAGCCCTCGCGCACCGGGACCTGGAGGCAGTCGACCGAGCGGGCCGCGAGGCGGGCGAGCGCGTCCGCCCGCGCCCGCCCCGCGAGCAGCATGCCCACCACCGCGCCTCGCGCGCCGGACACGGTCACGGGGCGCGAGAGCCGCGCCACCGTCGCCTCCCGCCGCGACGCGGCGAACGACGCGACGCACACGCGGTCGTGCGCGCGCGTGCGCTCGATCGCGCGCGCGACGGGCTCGGCCGCCGCGGCCGACTTGACGTCGACGTTCACGCGGAGGTCCGGCCACGTCCCGAGGACGTCCTCCAGCGACGGCACCGGCTCCCGGCCACCGATCCGGGCGGTGCGCACCGTGCGCCACGGGAGGTCGGCCACCAGGCCGCGCGCGTCGGTCGTCCGGTCCAGCGAGGCGTCGTGGAGCGCCACGGCGACGCCGTCCGACGTCGCGTGCGCGTCCGTCTCGACGTACCGGAGCCCCAGCTCGCGGGCCGACGCGAACGCCGCCATCGAGTTCTCGAGACCGTCGCGCGAGAAGCCGCGGTGCGCGAGCGCCGCGAACGGGGCGTCGAGGTAGCGCGTCGCGCTCATGCTGCTGTCCGCGGACGCGCGCCGGACGGCGCGGGGACGGGCGCGAAGGGCAGGTGCGGGTGCCGTGCCGGAGGTCGGGGGCGGGCAGCGCTGAGGGTCACCCCGCCAGCCTGCCCGAGGCCGTGGTCCGTCGCCCGTCGGGAGCGGCCCCGGACGTGTCGCCGTCGCTCGCTCCGGCACGGCTAGGCTCGGGCGCCATGGAACGCGTGCTCGTCCTCAACGGACCCAACCTCGGCCGGCTCGGCGTGCGCGAGCCGGAGATCTACGGCTCGGCCTCGATGGCGGACCTCCGCGAGTCGGCGACGACGTGGGGGAGCGCGCTCGACCTCGCCGTCGACGTGCGGCAGACCGACGACGAGTCCGAGCTCGTCGGCTGGCTGCACGAGGCCGTCGACGCGCGGGCCCACGTGGTGCTCAACCCGGCCGCGTTCACGCACTACTCCTACGCGGTGCGCGACGCCGCCGCGCAGGTCACGACGTCCGGCCTGCTGCTGGTCGAGGTCCACCTCAGCAACCCGGCGGCGCGCGAGGCGTTCCGCAGCCACTCCGTCGTGGGGGCGGTCGCGACCGGCACGGTCGCGGGCTTCGGGTTCGACTCCTACCGGCTCGCGCTCGAGGCCGTGGCCGCGCGCCTGCGCCAGACCCGGGCTTGATCTGCTCTTATCAAGCCTCTGGGCTTGATGGTTGGCGAACAAGGTTTTAGCCTTGATGTCATGTACGTACTGACCGTCGACCAGCGGGGGAGCACCGGTCGTCCCGACCGCGTCCCCGAGGTGCTCGCGCGGCTCGACGAGATGCTGGCGGGCCGCGGCGGCGTCGTCGTCCCGTTCGCCCGGACGGTCGGCGACGAGGTCCAGGGCGTCCTCGACGACCCGGAGGCCGTCGTCGAGGTCGTGCTCGACCTCCTGCGCGACGGCGGCTGGAGCGTCGGCCTCGGCGTCGGGCCGGTCGACGAGCCGCTGCCCGCGGTCTCGCGCGAGGCGTCGGGCACGGCGTTCGTGCGCGCCCGCGAGGCGGTCGAGCAGGCGAAGTCGCGCGCGGCCACGGCGCCCGTCGCCGTTCGCGGGGAGCCCGCGGCGCGCGCCGCGGAGGTCGAGGCGCTCCTGCGCCTCCTCGCGGCCGTCGTGGACCGGCGCACCGCGCCCGGGTGGGAGGCCGTCGACGCGCTGGCGCGTGTGGGTGGGACCCAGAAGGATGTGGCTCGCGCGCTCGGCGTGTCCGAGCAGGCGGTCAGCCAGCGGCTGCGCACCGCGCTGTGGCCCGAGGAGGCGGCGGCGCGGCCCGTGGTCGCGAGGCTGCTGGGCGAGCTCCACGAGGGGCCGCCGGCGGATCGGCAGGAGGAGAAGGCGTGACGGACCCGGTGACGGTCGTGCTCGTGGTGCTCGTCTGGGTGGTCGCGCTCGCCGCGAGCGTCCTCGGCGGCGGCCCCGTGACCCAGGGGGTCCTGCGCGCGGCGGCGCGTGCGGGCGGCTCCGCCGCCCCGGGCCGCGCCGGCCGGCCGCGGCGTGGTGCCCCGGCGGACCCGGCGGCCGTCCCGGTGCCCCCGCCGCCCCCTCCGACGACGGGGCCGATCGGGACGGAGGCCGTCAAGGCCCTGCGCGGCGGGACGTGGATCGGGATCCTCGAGCGGTTCGCGATCACCGGCTGCCTCCTCGCGGGCGAGCCGGGCGGCATCGCCTTCGTCGTCGCGATCAAGGGCCTGGGCCGCTACCCCGAGCTGCGTGAGCACCCCGTCGCGTCGGAGCGCTTCGTCATCGGGACGCTCGCCTCGATGTGCTGGGCGGCGACCCTGGGCGTCGTGGCGAACGCGGTCCTCGCCGCGCTCCGGTAAGATCGTCAAGGCCCATTTCCGCATCCCGCTCTCGTGGCCCCGTCGTGCCGTCCCGGCACGCGGCAGCGCGTCGACGGGACCGCTGACCCTCCGACAGGAAGACGAACGTGGCGACCACCAACGACATCAAGAACGGCACCGTGCTGCGACTCGACGGCCAGCTGTGGACCGTGATCGAGTTCCAGCACGTCAAGCCCGGCAAGGGTGGCGCGTTCGTCCGCACCAAGATCAAGAACGTCATGACGGGCAAGACGATCGACAAGACGTTCAACGCCGGCCTCAAGATCGAGACCGCCAACGTCGACCGCCGTGACTTCCAGTACCTGTACCAGGACGGCGCGGACTACGTGTTCATGGACACCTCGACGTACGACCAGATCACGGTCGGTGCCGAGATCGTGGGCGACGCCAAGGACTACATGCTCGAGAACCAGAACGTGCTCATCGCGTCGAACGACGGCCAGCCGCTCTACATCGAGCTGCCCGCCTCGGTCGTCCTCGAGATCACGTACACCGAGCCGGGCCTGCAGGGCGACCGCTCGACGGGCGGCACCAAGCCCGCGACGCTCGAGACGGGCGCGCAGATCCAGGTCCCGCTCTTCCTCGAGCAGGGCACCAAGGTCAAGGTCGACACGCGTGACGGGTCGTACCTCGGCCGCGTGAACGACTGACCGCCGGCACCGACGGACAGACGACGGACTGACATGGCCGCACGCACCAAGGCGCGCAAGCGCGCGCTCGACGTCCTCTTCGAGGCGGAGCAGCGTCACGTGGACCCGACGACCCTCCTCGCGGAGCGCGTCGCCGACCCCGGGACGGCGCAGACCGCGCTGCCGCAGTACGCGGTCGACATCGTCGAGGGCGTGCTCGCCCACCGCGAGCGCATCGACGAGCTGCTCGAGACGTACTCCCACGGGTGGACGCTCGAGCGCATGCCCGCCGTCGACCGGGCGCTGCTGCGCATCGGCGGCTGGGAGATCCTCTTCAACGACGACGTCCCGGACGTCGTCGCGATCGACGAGGCCGTCGACCTCGCGCGCTCCCTGTCGACCGACGACTCGCCGTCGTTCGTCAACGGGCTGCTCGCGCGCATCGTCGAGATGAAGCCGACGATCACGGCCTGACCGCGGCGCCCGGCCGCGGCCGGGCGCCGCCTCGCGCGGCGTCGGTCACGGGTGTGACCGACGCCGCGTCCCACCGGGCGGGACGCGCACCCGGCCGCCGGACCACCGGCGGTAGGGTGGGTGACCGTCAGACATCCTTTAAGGCCCGTCCTGTGAGGCGGGGAAGGAGGTCGCCGGACATGAGCTCTGGCGCTGCTGTGCCCACACCATCCGCACCCCGGCCGGGGTCCGACCCCGAGACGGGTCCGACCGCCGGGACCGTCGTCCTCACGGCGGCGGACATCTCCCGCGCGCTGACGCGCATCGCCCACGAGATCGTGGAGCGCAACAAGGGAGCCCACGACCTCGTCCTCCTCGGCATCCCGACGCGCGGCGTCCCGCTCGCGGCCCGGCTCGCCGAGCGTCTCGCCGCGATCGAGGCAGACGGCGCGCCCGACCCGCACGCGATCGTCGGCGAGCTCGACGTGACGATGTACCGCGACGACCTGCACCGTCACCCGACGCGCACGATCGGCGCGACGCGCCTGCCCGCGTCGGGGATCGACGGCAAGGTCGTGGTCCTCGTCGACGACGTCCTGTACTCCGGCCGCACGATCCGGGCCGCGCTCGACGCGATCAGCGACCTCGGCCGCCCGCGCGCGGTGCAGCTCGCGGCGCTCGTCGACCGCGGCCACCGGGAGCTGCCGATCCGCCCCGACTTCGTGGGCAAGAACCTGCCCACGTCGACGTCCGAGCGCGTGAGCGTGCGCCTCGCCGAGATCGACGGCGCTCCCGCGGCGGGCGACGCGTCCGCCGACGCGGTGGTCATCCGGCCCGCTGCTGCGCAGCCGGGCTCCTCCGAGGACGGGGAGGCCCGCGCATGAGGCACCTGCTCTCGACCCAGGACCTCGGGCGTGCCGACGCGATCCGCATCCTCGACACGTCCGCCCAGATGGCCGCGACGCAGTCCCGCGAGATCAAGAAGCTCCCGACGCTGCGCGGTCGCACGGTCGTCAATCTCTTCTACGAGGACTCCACGCGCACGCGCATCTCCTTCGAGACCGCCGCGAAGCGGCTGTCCGCGGACGTCATCAACTTCTCGGCCAAGGGGTCGAGCGTGTCCAAGGGCGAGTCGCTCAAGGACACCGCGCTGACGCTCCAGGCGATGGGTGCGGACGCGGTCGTCGTGCGGCACCAGGCGTCGGGCGCCCCGCACCTGCTCGCGCACGCGGGCTGGCTCGACGCGGCCGTGGTCAACGCGGGCGACGGCATGCACCAGCACCCGACGCAGGCGCTCCTCGACGCGTACACGCTGCGCCGCCACCTCACCGGGACGGGCCTGACGTCGCCGGGCGCGAGCGGTCCCGACGACGCCGCGGCGCGCGGCGCGGGCCTCGACGGGCGCCACGTCGCGATCGTCGGCGACGTGCTGCACTCGCGGGTCGCGCGCTCGAACGTCCACCTGCTGCACACGCTCGGGGCCCGCGTGACGCTCGTCGCGCCGCCCACGCTCCTGCCGGTCGGCGTCCAGACGTGGCCGTGCGAGGTCTCCTACGACCTGGACGCGGCCCTCGCGGGAGACACGGCGCACGGCGGCCCCGACGCCGTGATGATGCTGCGCGTGCAGCGCGAGCGCATGAGCGGCGCCGGCGCGGGGGGCGGGGCCTTCTTCCCGAACCCGCTCGAGTACAGCCGCAAGTACGGGCTCGACGCTCGGCGCCTCGGGCTCCTCGCCGAGCACGCCGTCGTCCTGCACCCCGGCCCCATGAACCGCGGCCTCGAGATCTCCGCGCAGGCGGCGGACTCGCCGCGCGCGGTGATCGTCGAGCAGGTCGCGAACGGCGTCGCCGTGCGCATGGCCGTGCTCTACCTCCTCCTCGCGGGCAGCGACGAGGCCGACGCCGCGGCGTCGGCCGCGCCCCTGCCCTCCGCCCAGCCCGTCCCCGCCGTCGAAAGGGTCTCCGCCTCGTGAGCAGCGCCGCAACCACCACGTACGTCTTGCGCGGCGCGCGCCCGCTGGGCGGCGACCCCGTCGACCTCGTCCTCGCGGACGGCGTGGTCGCCGAGCTCGCCCCGGTCGGCACCGCGCGCGCCGCGGACGACGACGGCACGGTCGTCGTCGACGCGACGGGCCTCGTCGCCCTTCCCGGGCTTGTCGACCTGCACACCCACCTGCGCGAGCCGGGGCGCGAGGACGCCGAGACGATCGCGTCCGGCACCCGCGCCGCGGCGGCGGGCGGCTTCACGGCCGTGCACGCGATGGCGAACACGACCCCGGTCGCGGACACGGCGGGCGTCGTCGAGCAGGTGTGGCGCCTCGGGCGCGACGCGGGCTGGGTCGACGTGCACCCCGTGGGCGCCGTCTCCGTCGGGCTCGCGGGCGAGCAGCTCGCCGAGCTCGGCGCGATGGCCGACTCCGCGGCCCGCGTGCGGGTGTTCTCGGACGACGGGAAGTGCGTCGACGACCCGATCCTCATGCGCCGCGCCCTCGAGTACGTCAAGGCGTTCGACGGCGTCGTCGCCCAGCACGCGCAGGAGCCGCGCCTCACCGAGGGCGCCCAGATGAACGAGGGCGTCGTGTCGGCCGAGCTGGGCCTCGCGGGCTGGCCCGCGGTCGCCGAGGAGGCGATCATCGCGCGCGACGTGCTCCTCGCGGAGCACGTGGGCTCGCGCCTGCACGTGTGCCACCTGTCGACCGCCGGCTCGGTCGAGATCGTCCGCTGGGCCAAGGGCCGCGGGATCGACGTCACGGCCGAGGTCACGCCGCACCACCTCGTGCTCACCGACGACCTGGCGCGCGGCTACGACCCGACGTTCAAGGTCAACCCGCCGCTGCGCACGGCAGCGGACGTCGAGGCGGTGCGCGAGGGCCTGGCCGACGGCACGATCGACATCGTCGCGACCGACCACGCGCCGCACGCGCGCGAGGACAAGGACTGCGAGTGGGCCGCGGCCGCGTTCGGCATGACGGGCCTCGAGACGGCGCTGAGCGTCGTGCAGCAGACCATGGTCGACACGGGCCGCATGACGTGGGCCGACGTCGCGCGCGTGCTGTCGAGCGCGCCCGCGCGCATCGGCCGCATCGACACGGGGGAGCGCGCGCAGGGCCGCCCGCTCGAGGTCGGCGAGCCCGCGAACGTCACGCTCGTCGACCCGGCCGCGCGGCGCGTGGTCGACGGCGCCGGGCAGGCCACCGCGAGCACCAACACGCCCTTCCAGGGTCGCGAGCTGCCCGGTGCGGTCGTCGCGACGTTCCTGCGGGGCCGGGCCACCGTGCTCGACGGCGCGCCCGTCGAGGCGGTCGCGGCCGGTCAGGGGGTGGGGGCGTGAACCTGCCGCAGCCCGTCGCGGCCGGGATCTGGGTCGTCCTCGGCGTCGTCCTGCTGACGCTCGTGCTCGTCGGCCGTCGCCGGCTGGTGCGCCGCTCCGCGGGCTTCGTCCCGACGCCGCCCGTCGTGCCGGCGGAGGCCGCGCGCGGCGGCGTCGTGCTCGGCCCGCTCGACGCGCTGTACGTGTCGAGCACGCTCGCGGGCGACTGGCTCGCGCGCGTCGGCGCCCACGGCCTCGGCGACCGGGCGCAGGCCCAGGTCACCGTGCACGACTCCGGCCTGCACGTAGCGCGCCGCGGCGCCGACGACGTGTGGGTCCCCGCGGCGGCCGTCGAGGACGTCGCCCTTACCCCGGGCATGGCGGGGAAGTTCGTCGGGAAGGAGGCCATCGTCGTGGTGACGTGGTCCGTCCCGGCCGAGCCGGTCCCCGCCGACGCCCCCGAGGCCCCGGCGCACCCCGAGGTCCGGCTGGACACCGGCCTCATGCCGCGCCACGACCACGACGTCCCGCGTCTCCTGGAGGCCGTGCGCGACCTCGCCGGCCGCCCCCGGAGCGCGGGCGCCGACGGCACCCGCGAACGACGAACCGGGGCGCCGAGCAGCGCCACCGACGCACCCACCGACCAGGACGGCCCGGCGCCGACGCGCGAGAGCGCGGCACCCGGCACCGACGAGAACGACGAGGAAGCACCTTGACCGCCTCAGCGAACGCAGTGAGCTCACCGACCGCAGTCACCTCGGTGACCGGCGCACCCGCCCCCGACCGGGCCCTGATCGTCCTCGAGGACGGCACGGTGCAGCCCGGCCGCGCGTACGGCGCGCGCGGCACCACCGTCGGCGAGATCGTCTTCAACACCGGCATGACCGGCTACCAGGAGACCCTCACCGACCCCTCCTACCACCGGCAGATCGTCGTCATGACGGCCCCCCACATCGGGAACACGGGCGTCAACGACGAGGACCCGGAGTCCGGCAAGATCTGGGTCGCCGGGTACGTCGTGCGCGACGCGGCCCGTCGCGCGTCGAGCTGGCGCGCGCAGCGCACCCTCGACGAGGAGCTCGCGGCCCAGGGCGTCGTCGGCATCAGCGACGTCGACACGCGCGCCCTCACGCGCCACCTGCGCGAGCTCGGCGTGATGCGCGCGGGCATCTTCTCCGGCGACGCGCTCGTGCGCGACGGCTACCCGCGCACCGTGGAGGACCTCGTGGCCGAGGTGAAGGCGGCGCCCGCGATGGCCGGCGCCGACCTCGCCCGCGAGGTGAGCACGGACACGGCGTACGTCGTCGAGCCCTTCGAGGGGACGACGCCGGACGGCGAGCCCGTCGCCACCGTCGTCGCCGTGGACCTCGGCATCAAGTCGATGACGCCCCAGCGCCTCGCCCAGCGCGGCGTGCGCGTGCACGTGGTGCCCGCGGCCTCGACGATCGCGGACATCGAAGCGTACGCGCCCGACGGCGTGTTCTTCTCCAACGGCCCGGGCGACCCGAGCGCCGCGACCCACGAGGTCGAGCTGCTGCGCGGCGTCCTGGACCGCGGCACGCCGTTCTTCGGCATCTGCTTCGGCAACCAGATCCTCGGGCGCGCGCTCGGCTACGGCACGTACAAGCTCGCCTACGGCCACCGCGGCATCAACCAGCCCGTCATGGACCGCCGCACCGGCAAGGTCGAGGTCACGGCGCACAACCACGGGTTCGCGGTCGACGCGCCGCTCGACGGCGAGTCCGTCGCCCCGCACGACGGCGGCCGCTACGGGCGCGTCGTCGTGTCCCACGTCGGGCTCAACGACCAGGTGGTCGAGGGGCTCGAGTGCCTCGACCTGCCCGCCTTCTCCGTCCAGTACCACCCCGAGGCCGCGGCCGGCCCCCACGACGCCGCGTACCTCTTCGACCGCTTCGTCGAGCTCATGACGTCGCGTCGCGCCGCCGACGCGGCGGGCGCGGGCTCCGACGCCGTCGAGCAGACCACCAAGGAGAGCTGACCGTGCCTCGCAGAACCGACATCTCCAGCGTCCTGGTCATCGGGTCCGGCCCGATCGTCATCGGCCAGGCGTGCGAGTTCGACTACTCCGGCACCCAGGCGTGCCGCGTGCTCAAGGAGGAGGGCCTGCGGGTCGTCCTCGT
The DNA here is from genome assembly GCF_049538415.1 of Cellulosimicrobium sp. AB352. NCBI lineage: Bacteria > Bacillati > Actinomycetota > Actinomycetes > Micrococcales > Promicromonosporaceae > Cellulosimicrobium > Cellulosimicrobium sp. AB352. Next base: position 40,351 of record NZ_JBMVFX010000011.1, read on the forward strand.
GAACTCGAACCCGGCGACGATCATGACCGACCCCGAGTTCGCCGACGCGACCTACGTCGAGCCGATCACGACCGAGGTCCTCACGTCGATCATCGCCAAGGAGCGCCCCGACGCGCTGCTGCCGACGCTCGGCGGTCAGACGGCGCTCAACGCCGCGATCGCGCTCGACGAGGCCGGCGTCCTCGCCGAGTACGGCGTCGAGCTCATCGGCGCGAACATCGCGGCGATCCAGAAGGGCGAGGACCGCCAGCAGTTCAAGGACGTCGTCGAGACGTGCGGCGGCGAGTCCGCGCGCTCGGTCATCGTCCACACGGTCGACGAGGCGATCGCGGCCGCGGGCGACCTCGGCTACCCGATGGTCGTGCGCCCGTCGTTCACGATGGGCGGCCTCGGCTCGGGCTTCGCGTACGACGAGGACGAGCTGCGCCGCATCGTCGGACAGGGCCTGCACTACTCCCCGGTGACGGAGGTGCTCCTCGAGGAGTCGATCCTCGGCTGGAAGGAGTACGAGCTCGAGCTCATGCGCGACAAGAACGACAACGTCGTGGTCGTGTGCTCCATCGAGAACGTCGACCCCGTCGGCGTGCACACGGGCGACTCGATCACGGTCGCGCCCGCGCTCACGCTCACCGACCGCGAGTACCAGAAGCTGCGCGACATCGGGATCGCCGTCATCCGCGAGGTCGGCGTCGACACGGGCGGCTGCAACATCCAGTTCGCCGTCGACCCGGACACGGGCCGCGTCATCGTCATCGAGATGAACCCGCGCGTCTCGCGGTCGTCCGCGCTCGCGTCCAAGGCGACCGGGTTCCCCATCGCGAAGATCGCGGCGAAGCTCGCCGTCGGCTACACGCTCGACGAGATCCCCAACGACATCACGCAGGTCACGCCGGCCTCGTTCGAGCCGACGCTCGACTACGTGGTCGTCAAGGTGCCGCGGTTCGCGTTCGAGAAGTTCCCGGCCGCGGACCCGACGCTCACGACGACCATGAAGTCGGTCGGCGAGGCGATGGCGCTCGGGCGCAACTTCACGGAGGCGCTCGGCAAGGCGCTGCGCTCGATCGACAAGGGCGGCTCGGTCTTCCACTGGGACGGCGAGCCCGTCTCCGGCGCGGAGCTCGACGCGCTGCTCGTGCGCATCGCGCGCCCCACGGAGAACCGGATCATCGGCGTCCAGCAGGCGCTGCGCGCCGGGGCGAGCGTGGAGCAGGTGTTCGAGGCCACGAAGATCGACCCGTGGTACCTCGACCAGATCCAGCTGGTCAACGAGGTCGCGGCGGCCGTCGCCGACGCGCCCGCGCTCACGGAGGACGTGCTGCGCGAGGCGAAGAAGCACGGCCTGTCCGACGCGCAGGTCGCGCGTCTGCGCGGCATGGGCCCGGCGGGCGAGGCGACGGTGCGCGAGGTCCGCTACGCGCTCGGCGTCCGGCCCGTCTACAAGACGGTCGACACGTGCGCGGCCGAGTTCGCCGCCCGCACGCCGTACCACTACTCGTCGTACGACCTGGAGACCGAGGTCGCCCCGCGCGAGCGCGAGGCCGTGATCATCCTCGGCTCGGGCCCGAACCGCATCGGCCAGGGCATCGAGTTCGACTACTCGTGCGTGCACGCGGCCCTCACGCTGCGCGAGCGCTACGAGACGGTCATGGTCAACTGCAACCCGGAGACGGTCTCGACCGACTACGACACGTCCGACCGTCTCTACTTCGAGCCGCTGACGTTCGAGGACGTGCTCGAGGTCTACCAGGCCGAGCTCGCCGCGGGACCGGTCAAGGGCATCATCGTCCAGCTCGGCGGCCAGACGCCGCTCGCGCTCGCGCAGCGCCTCGCCGACGCGGGCCTGCCGATCCTCGGCACGAGCCCCGAGGCGATCGACGCCGCCGAGGACCGCGGCGAGTTCGGCCGCGTGCTCGTCGAGGCGGGCCTGCCCGCCCCGGCGTTCGGCACGGCGCGCTCGCTGGACGAGGCGAAGGACGTCGCGGCCGGCATCGGGTACCCGGTGCTCGTGCGCCCGTCCTACGTGCTCGGCGGGCGCGGCATGGAGATCGTGTACTCGGCCGAGCAGCTCACGGGCTACGTCGAGCGCGCCCTCGTGGCGGCCGCGGCGGAGGACCGCACGGCCGGGACGCTGCCCGCGCCGCTGCTCATCGACCGGTTCCTGGACGACGCCATGGAGATCGACGTCGACGCGCTCTACGACGGCACCGAGCTCTTCCTCGGCGGCGTGATGGAGCACATCGAGGAGGCGGGCATCCACTCGGGCGACTCGGCGTGCGTCCTGCCGCCGGTGTCGCTGTCGGAGCAGGAGATCGAGCGCATCCGCCGCTCGACCGAGGCCATCGCGAAGGGCGTCGGCGTGCGCGGCCTGCTCAACGTGCAGTACGCGCTCGTCTCCGACGTGCTCTACGTCCTGGAGGCCAACCCCCGCGCGTCGCGCACGGTGCCGTTCGTCTCGAAGGCGACGGGCACGTCGCTCGCGAAGGCCGCGGCGCGCGTCATGGCGGGCGAGTCGATCGCGGAGCTGCGCGCCGCGGGCGTGCTGCCCGCCGACGGCGACGGCGGCACGCTCCCGCTCGACGCGCCGATCGCGGTCAAGGAGGCGGTCCTGCCGTTCAAGCGCTTCCGCACCGCGGACGGTGTCGTCGTCGACACGGTGCTCGGCCCGGAGATGCGCTCGACGGGCGAGGTCATGGGCTTCGACCGCGACTTCCCCCACGCGTTCGCGAAGTCGCAGGCCGCCGCGTTCGGCGGGCTGCCGACGTCGGGCCGCGTGTTCGTCTCGGTCGCGGACCGCGACAAGCGCTCGATCGTCTTCCCGGTCAAGCGCCTCGCGGAGCTCGGCTTCGAGATCCTCGCGACGGACGGCACGTCGAGCGTGCTGCGCCGCAACGGCATCGCGTCGCGCGTGGTGCGCAAGTTCTCCGCGGGCCGCGGGGCGGACGGCGAGCCGACGATCGTCGACCTCATCACGGCCGGCGAGGTGGACATGGTCATCAACACGCCGTCCGGTCAGGGCGCGCGCGCCGACGGCTACGAGATCCGCGCGGCCACGACGGCGGCCGACAAGCCGATCGCGACGACGGTCGACCAGCTCGCCGCCGCGGTGCAGGGCATCGAGGCCGTCCTCGCCGGGCCGTTCGCGGTCGCGAGCCTCCAAGAGCACATGGCGGGCGAGGGCCTGACCGACGGCGTCGAGCTGCCCGCTCCCGCCGCGGAGCGGGTGGGCGCGTGAGCGCGGGCTTCGGCGCGCGCCTCGCGGCGGCGACGGCGGACCACGGGCCGCTGTGCGTGGGCATCGACCCGCACCCGGGCCTGCTCGCGGACTGGGGCCTGCCCGACGACGCCTCCGGGCTGCGCGAGTTCGGCCTGCGGGTCGTCGAGGCGGTCGGGGGCCGCGTGGCCGCGGTCAAGCCGCAGTCGGCGTTCTTCGAGCGCCACGGGTCGCGCGGCGTCGCGGCGCTCGAGGAGGTCCTCGCGGCGGCCCGTGCCGCCGGGACGCTGACGATCATGGACGCCAAGCGCGGCGACATCGGCTCGACCATGGCCGCGTACGCCGACGCGTACCTGCGCGACGGCTCGCCGCTCGCGGCGGACGCGCTGACCGTGTCGCCGTACCTGGGGTTCGGATCGCTGCAGCCCGCGGTGGACGCGGCGCTGGAGACGGGGCGCGGCCTGTTCGTGCTCTGCCTGACGTCGAACCCCGAGGGCGCCGAGGTGCAGCACGCGCGCCGGGGCGCCGGGGCGGGCGTGGAGTCCGTCGCGGCGCACGTCGCGCGCGAGGCGGCCCAGGTGAACGCCCCGGTCGTCGCCGCGGGCGACGCGCTCGGGCCGGTCGGGCTCGTGGTGGGCGCGACGATCGCGGACGCCGCGGCGCGCACCGGCACGGACCTCGCGGCCGTGCGCGGGCCGCTCCTGGCGCCCGGCGTGGGCGCGCAGGGCGCGGGCGCGGCCGAGCTCGCCGCCGTGTTCGGCGACGCGCGGCGCCAGGTGCTCGCGTCGTCGTCGCGCGGGGTGCTGCGCGCCGGGCCGGACGCGGACGCGCTGCGCGCGGCGGCCCGCGCCGCCACGGACGAGGCGGCGCAGGCCCTGCGCGGCTGAGCCCCGCACCTCCCGGGACCGGGCCGGCACCCTCGCGGGTGCCGGCCCGGTCGCCGTCGTGCCCCGCGGTCGCGTGCCAGACTGCGCCCATGACCTCCCGCGACGAGACGACCGACCCCGCCCCGACCGCTGCCGGTACGCCTCCGGAGCTGCCCCCGCCGGGAGCCGTGCCGGGTGCCCTGGACGTGCCGGGCACGTGGAACGCGCGCGACGTGGGCGGTCGGGCGGTGCCGGCCGGTCACGACGAGCCGCTGCGGACGGGCGTGCTGCTGCGCACGGCGAGCCTGTCCCGGCTCACCCCCGCGGGCCAGGCCGCGCTCGTCGACCTGGACGTGCGGACGGTCGTGGACCTGCGCGGCGGGGACGAGCTCGCGCGCGACGGCGCGGACGCCGTCCCGGGCGGCGTACGCGTGCTGCGCCGGGGCATGGACCCGACGCCGGGCCTGGTCGACGGGGGAGCGGGCGCGGGCGCCTCGGCGGACCCGGCGGCGCTCGTCGCGGGCCTGCTCGCGGCCGACGACCCGGCCGCGGTCGCGCGGCGCCTCATGCACGGCGTGTACGCGACGTTCGTCACGGACCCGGGCATCCGGGAGACGGTCGGCCACGTCCTGGCGGACGTCGCCGCGGCCGACGGCGCGAGCGTCGTGCACTGCTCGGCGGGCAAGGACCGCACGGGCTGGGTCGTGGCCCTCGTGCAGTACGTCGCGGGGGTCTCGGAGGAGGAGCGCATGGCCGAGTACCTCGCGAGCGCGGCGGCGGCCGAGGGGCTCGCCGCGCTCGTGCCCCCGCTACCGGGGCTGTCGCCCGAGGCGCTGGCGCCGGTCCTCACCGTCGAGCCCGCGTACCTGGAGGGCGCGTGGGAGCTCGCGGTGCGCGAGCACGGGAGCATCGACGACTACCTCGTGGCGTGCGGCGTGACGACGGCGGTGCGCGACGCGCTCGTGGCGCGCCTCGTGGCGTCCTGAGCCGCCCTCGATCCGCGTCCCGCCCTCGTTCCGCCGTCGTTCCGGGCCCGCCGCCGGGGCCGTTGCGCAGACCGTCCCGGGTACGGCCGCGGACGACGCGCCATGCCCAGTCGTTGCCCGATCGCCCGAGGCTCGCTACTTTCGAGGGGTCGGCTCCGTGCGTCGGCGCAGGTCGCCCGGGTGATCCACCCGGTCGGGGCTCCACCTGCGGGCACGCCGGGACGACTGAGTGGGCCCATCCGCCTGACGACGAGTAGGTGACTTGCGTGGCACTTCCACCCCTGACCCCAGAACAGCGCGCGGCGGCGCTCGAGAAGGCCGCGGAGGCACGACGCGTGCGCGCCGAGGTGAAGAACCGGCTCAAGTACTCCCAGGGCTCCCTGAAGGAGGTCATCGAGCGCGGCCAGACGGACGACATGATCGGCAAGCTCAAGGTCGTCTCGTTGCTGGAGTCCCTGCCCGGCGTGGGTAAGGTGAAGGCTCGGGCGATCATGGAGGAGATCGGGATCGCCGAGACACGTCGTGTCCGCGGCCTCGGCCCCCACCAGTCCGCGGCGCTCATCGAGAGGTTTGGCTGACATTTCCGCGCACCCGTCCGAGCCGATGCCGTCCGTCCCCGCCGGGGAGACCACGGGGCCGGCGTCGCCGCCCGTCGTCCCCGGCCCCGCCCGCCTGACCGTCCTGGCCGGCCCGACCGCCGTCGGGAAGGGCACGGTGTCGGCCGACATCCGGGCCCGCTACCCGGAGGTGTGGTTGTCCGTGTCGGCGACGACGCGCGACCCGCGGCCGGGCGAGGTGGACGGCGTGCACTACCTGTTCGTCGGCCCGGACGAGTTCGCGCGCATGGTCGCGGACCGTGAGCTCCTGGAGTGGGCCGTCGTGCACGGGCGCAACAGCTACGGCACGCCCCGGCGCGCGGTCGAGGAGAAGCTCGCCGCGGGCGTGCCGGCGCTCCTGGAGATCGACCTCCAGGGTGCGCGCCAGGTCCGCGCGTCGATGCCCGAGGCCCGGTTCGTGTTCCTGGCGCCGCCGAGCTGGGACGAGCTCGTGCGTCGCCTGGTCGGCCGCGGCACGGAGGACGCGGAGGAGCGGGAGCGCCGTCTGACGACGGCCCGGGTCGAGCTCGCGGCGGAGTCGGAGTTCGACCACGTCATCGTCAACGACGAGGTGCACCGCGCGACGGACGAGCTGGTGCGCGTCATGGGGCTCGAGCCCCGTCCCGTCCCGGCGGAGTGCTCGTCCCCGGCGTCGTCCCCCGTGCCGTCCGGGCACGGTGAGGGGCACAGCGAGTAGACTGTCCTGCGGTGCCCGTGCGCGGGCGTTCCCCCGTGGGCCCGAGGCCCGGTCGGCGGCCCGTCCTGCGACGTGGTGCCGCGGCCGCCCGGTCCCGGACGGGGGCGCCGTGCGCGCCGCCGCCATCGACCAGCTGCAGCGCCCGCTGCAGACCCTTGAACCCACGGAGCGAACTGTGTCCGGAACCGTCGCCGCCCCCGAGGGCATCACCGACCCGCCCATCGACGACCTGCTCGAGCACGTCGACTCGAAGTACGCGCTGGTCATCTACTCGGCCAAGCGTGCGCGCCAGATCAACGCGTACTACTCGCAGCTCAGCGAGGGCCTGCTGGAGAACGTCGGGCCGCTGCTCGAGACGCGCAACCAGGAGAAGCCGCTCTCGATCGCGATGCGCGAGATCAACGCGGGCCTGCTGACGATCGAGGCCGAGCCCGACGAGGCCCCCGAGGCCTGAGCCCGCACGCCGCGCACCTCCACCGGAGGGCGCGGCGTTCGTGCGTCCGCGCCCGGGTGCGCGGGCCCCCTGTCCCGCCGCGTCCGGCGACGGGTCTGAGCCGGACCTCCAGGAGGAACGACATGCGGATCGTGCTCGGTGTGAGCGGCGGGGTCGCGGCGTACAAGGCCGTGCTGCTGCTGCGGCTGCTGCGGGAGCAGGGCCATCGGGTGCGGGTGGTGCCGACGGCGTCCGCCCTGCGCTTCGTGGGCGCGCCCACGTGGGAGGCGCTCTCGGGCGAGCCGGCCACGGACCAAGTGTTCGAGGACGTCGAGCACGTGCCGCACGTCGCCCTGGGCCAGGGTGCCGACCTCGTGGTCGTGGCGCCCGCCACGGCGGACCTGCTGGCGCGCGCGGCGGCCGGGCGCGCGGACGACCTGCTGACCTCGACGCTGCTCACCGCGCGCTGCCCGGTGGTCATGGCGCCCGCGATGCACACGGAGATGTGGGAGCACCCGGCGACGGCCGCGAACGTGGCGACGCTGCGGGCGCGGGGCGTGCACGTGATCGAGCCGGCGTCCGGCCGGCTCACGGGGGCGGACACCGGACCCGGCCGCCTGCCCGAGCCGGACGAGATCGCGCGCGTCGCGCTCGCCGTCGTGGAGGACGCGTCCCGCGCGACCGCCGCCGACGCGGGCGCGGAGCCGGGCCACGGGCCGGGCCGCGGGCCGGCGCAGGATCTCGCGGGTCGGCGCGTCGTGGTGTCGGCGGGCGGCACGCGCGAGCCGATCGACCCGGTGCGGTTCATCGGCAACCGGTCGAGCGGGCGTCAGGGCGTCGAGCTCGCGCGGGCCGCGGCGGCGCGCGGCGCGCACGTCACGCTCGTGGCGGCGAACCTGTCCCCGGACGTGGCCGCGCTCGTGCGCGCGCCCGGGGGCGTGCCCGACGCCGTGGTGGAGGTCGAGACGACGGCGCAGCTGCGCGACGCGGTGCGGTCGGCGGCGGCCGGGGCGGACGTCGTCGTCATGGCGGCGGCCGTCGCGGACTTCCGCCCGGCCCACGCGCCCGACGCGAAGATCAAGAAGGTGCCGGGCCAGGGGCCTGAGCCGATCGCGCTCGTGGAGAACCCGGACGTGCTCGCCGAGCTCGCCCGCGACCGGCTGCGCCCGGGCCAGGTGGTGGTCGGCTTCGCGGCGGAGACCGGTGACGCGCACGGGTCCGTGCTCGACCACGGCCGGGCCAAGGCGCGGCGCAAGGGCGCGGACCTGCTCGTGGTCAACGCCGTGGGCGAGGGGCGCGGGTTCGCGGTCGACGCGAACGACGTGACCGTGGTCGACGGCGCGGGGGACGTCGTCGCGACGGCGAGCGGGTCGAAGGGCGAGGTCGCGGACGCGGTGTGGGACGTCGTCGTGCCGCGCGTGGCGCCGCCGGTCGAGCGGGCCGGGGCGGGCGAGTGACCCGCGTCTCGTCTCGCCTGCCGGATACGCTCGCTCACCTTTCGGGACAGTAGGCTGTGCGCCATGGCTGAGCTGCGTCTCTTCACGTCCGAGTCCGTCACCGAGGGGCACCCGGACAAGGTCTGCGACCAGATCTCCGACGCGATCCTCGACGCGCTCCTCGCGCAGGACCCGACGTCCCGCGTGGCGGTGGAGACGATGGTCACCACGGGCCTGGTGCACGTCGCCGGCGAGGTGACGACCGACGCGTACGTCGAGATCCCGCAGATCGTGCGCGACGTCGTGCGCCGGATCGGGTACACGTCGTCGGTGATCGGCTTCGACGCGGACTCGTGCGGCATCTCGGTGTCGATCGGCCAGCAGTCGCCGGACATCGCGCAGGGCGTCGACAAGAGCCTCGAGGAGCGCGACGACCAGGGCGACCACGACCCCCTCGACGCGCAGGGCGCGGGCGACCAGGGCCTGATGTTCGGGTACGCGAGCGACGACACGCCGAGCCTCATGCCGCTGCCGGTGTGGCTCGCGCACCGTCTCGCGGAGCGCCTGGCGGCGGTGCGCCGGGACGGCACGGTGCCGGGCCTGCGCCCGGACGGCAAGACGCAGGTCACCGTCGGGTACGACGGTGACCGCGCGGTCAGCCTCGACACGGTGGTCCTCTCGACGCAGCACGACCCGGACGTTCGTCAGGACGAGCTGCACCGGCAGGTCGCGGCGCAGGTCGTGGCCCCCGTGCTCGACGCCGCGGGCCTCGACCTCGACGTGCGCGCGACGCGCCTGTTCGTCAACCCCACCGGCACGTTCGTCGTGGGCGGCCCGCAGGGTGACGCGGGCCTGACGGGCCGCAAGATCATCGTCGACACGTACGGCGGCATGGCCCGCCACGGCGGGGGCGCGTTCTCCGGCAAGGACCCTTCGAAGGTGGACCGCTCGGCCGCGTACGCGACGCGCTGGGTCGCGAAGAACGTCGTCGCGGCGGGTCTGGCGCGGCGCTGCGAGGTGCAGGTCGCGTACGCGATCGGCAAGGCGCACCCCGTCGGCCTGTACGTGGAGACGTTCGGCACGGAGAAGGTCCCGGTCGAGCGCATCACGGCCGCGATCCGCGAGGTGTTCGACCTGCGCCCGGCGGCGATCATCCGCGACCTGGACCTGCTGCGTCCCATCTACGCCCCGACGGCGGCCTACGGGCACTTCGGGCGCGAGCTCGAGCAGTTCACGTGGGAGCGCACGGACCGCGTCGCGGACCTGCAGTCCCAGGTGTGAGGAGCGTCGTCGCGCCGGTCGCGGGCGACGACCGCGCACGGGGACGGCGCGGCGCCGCGGGTGCCGGGCGCGCTGCCCGGTGCATCGTCGTGAGCGAGGTCGTGAGCGCGCCGGTCGTGACGGCGGCGCGTGGTTCGATGGCGTCGTGAGCGAGCCGGAGGACACGACGCGGGCGGTGCAGGACACCCTGCTCACCGTCGCGCCCGCCGCGCCCCGTCGGGGGCCCGCGCCGCCGGCGTCGCACCAGATCGCCGCGCACCTGCCGGTGGCGCGCCTCGCGCTCGACCTCGCGCCCCCGCACCTGGACCGCCCCTTCGACTACCTCGTGCCCGCCACGATGTCCGACGACGCGCGCCCGGGGGTGCGGGTCAAGGTGCGGTTCGCGGGCCGGGACGTCGACGGGTACGTCCTGGAGCGCCTCGACCGCTCGGACCACGACGGGCGCCTGCTGCCGCTGCGGCGCGTCGTGTCGGCCGAGCCCGTGCTGGCGCCCGCCGTCGCCCGGCTCGCGCGGGCGGTCGCCGACCACTACGCCGGCACGCTCTCGGACGTGCTGCGCCTCGCCGTGCCCCCGCGGCACGCGCGCGCCGAGCAGTCCTTCGCGGCACGGACGGCCCCCGGCGCGGTGCCCTCGCCAGGAACTGCCCCGGCCGGGGACGCCCCGGTCGCCACGCGCGCGGGCGCCGTCGCCGCCGAGGCGGCTCCTGCGGGTCCTCCCGTCGCCGAGCCCGTCCCCGCGCCTGCCGAGCCCGTTCCCGCGTCGGTACCCGCTGCGGCGCGGGCACCGCACCAGGAGTCCGTGTGGGCCCCGTACCGGGCCGGCGCCGCCTTCCTCGCGCACGTCGCGGGCGGCGGGTCGCCCCGGGCCGTGTGGACCGCGCTCCCCGGGCTCGCGCCCCCGGCGCCCGAGGCGGTGCCCGAGGTGGTCCCCGAGGGTCGGCGCGGCGGGGGCCGCTCGCGCAAGGAGCCCGACGCGCTGCCCGTCACGCACTGGGCGGCCGCGGTCGCCGAGGCGGTGCGCGCGGCCCGGTCGGGCGGGCGGGGCGCGCTCGTCGTCGTGCCGGACGCGCGCGACGTCGACCAGGTCTGCGCGGCGCTCGCGGCCGCCGGGCTGCCCGCGTGGGACGCGGCGACCGGGGGCGAGGTGGTGCGGCTGACGGCCGACGAGGGGCCCGCGCCGCGCTACCGCGCGTTCCTCGCGGTGCTGCACGGGGACGCGCGCGTCGTCGTGGGGACCCGTGCGGCGGCGTTCGCGCCCGTGGTCGACCTCGGGCTGGTGGTGTGCTGGAACGACGGCGAGGACACCCTCGCGGAGCCGCGCGCTCCGTACCCGCACGCGCGCGAGGTGCTCGCGCTGCGCAGCGACCAGGAGGGCGCGGCGTTCCTGCTGGGGTCGCACGGGCGCACGGTCGCGGCGCACGCGCTCGTCGTACGGGGCTGGGCGCACGAGCTCGCGGCGCCGCGCGACGTCGTGCGGGCCCGGGCGCCGCGCGTGCGGGCGCTGACCTCGGTCGAGCTGGCGGCGGAGGGACCGGGCGCCGCGGCGCGCATCCCGACGGCCGCGTGGCGCGCGGCGCGTGCGGCGCTGGAGCAGGGGCCGGTGCTGGTGCAGGTGCCGCGGTCGGGGTACGTGCCCGTGGTGGCGTGCGCCCGGTGCCGCACGCCCGCGCGCTGCACGGTGTGCCACGGGCCGCTCGCGCTGTCCGGCCCGCAGGCGACGCCGCAGTGCGCGTGGTGCGGGGCGCTCGCGGGCGGGTGGTCGTGCGCGGAGTGCCACTGGACGGGGCTGCGGTCGGTGCGCGTGGGCTCCCAGCGCACCGCGGAGGAGCTGGGCCGTGCGTTCGCGGGGGTCCCGGTGCAGGTGTCGGGTGCCGCGGCGGCGGGCGGGGTGCTGGGGGCGGTGTCCGCGCGCCCCGCGCTCGTGGTCGCGACGCCGGGCGCCGAGCCGGTCGCCGAGGGCGGGTACGCGGCGGCGTTGCTGCTGGACGCGGCGGTGAGCACGGCGCACGTCGGGCTGGACGTGGCGCAGGACGCGCTCGCGCGCTGGCTCGCCGCGGCGGCGCTCGTGCGGCCTGCGACGGAGGGCGGGCAGGTGCTGCTCGTGGGCGACGCCGCGCCCGCGCCGACGAACGCGCTCGTGCGCTGGGACCCGGCGCTCCTTGCGGACCGTGAGCTGGACGAGCGGGTGGAGCTGTCGCTGCCGCCGGCGGTCCGGGTGGCGGCGGTGACGGGCGACCGTCCCGCGGTCGCGGCGGTGCTGGGCCGGGTGGGGCTCGCGGGCCCGGAGACGGTGCTCGGTCCGGTCGAGGTGGCGGCGTCGCCTCGCGGGCGGGGTGCCGACGGGGTGGACGGCGCGGCGCCCGGGCTGGTCGACGCCCCGCCCGTGCGGGCGGTGGTGCGGGTCCCGGTGCGCGACGGCCGGCTGCTGGCGCGCGAGCTCGGCGCGTCCGTCGCGGTCCGGTCCGCGCGGCGCGAGCCGGGTAGCGTGCGGGTGGAGCTCGACCCGAAGGAGATCCTGTGACGCACCGCCCCGCGCCCGACGCCCCGACCGTCGCCCCCCTCGTCGACGCGTCCGCCGACGCGAACCCCGACCGGGACCCGGCACCCGCCGCCCGCGAGATCGACGCCGTGCTGTACGACTTCGGCAACGTCCTGGTGGGCTGGGACCCGTACGGCGCGTACGACGGCGTCGACCGGCGGGACGTGGACGCGTTCTTCGCCGACGTGGACTTCCGGGTGCTCAACCACGAGCGGGACGCGGGTGCGACGTGGCAGGACGCGCGCGACCGCGTGGCGGCGACCCACCCGCACCACGTCGCGCTCCTGGACCGGTACGTCGAGCGGTTCCCCGCGACGCTCACCGGCCCGGTCGAGGGCTCCGAGGAGCTCGTGCGCGAGCTGCGTGACCTGGGCCTGCGGCTGTACGGCCTGACGAACTGGTCCGCGGAGCTCTTCGGGCACGCCGCGCCGGCCGCTCCGGCCACGGCCCTCATGGAGGACGTGCTGGTCTCGGGGCGCGAGGGGCTGGCCAAGCCCGACCCGGCGATCTTCGCGCTCGCGGTCGAGCGGTTCGGTCTCGACCCGGCCCGGACGTTGTTCACCGACGACAGCCCGGCCAACGTCGAGGCCGCGGCGCGTCTCGGGCTGCGCACCCACCTGTTCGAGGGCACGGCGGGGCTGCGCGCGGCGCTGCGCGACCTGGGCGTGCCGGTCGGCCCCGAGGGCGCTGGGTCGTGACGGGCGCCGGGTCGTGACGGGTGCCGGGGTGCCGCGCGCGCTCACGGCCCGTGAGCGCGACGTGCTCGTCTGGATGCTCCGCCACGGGTGCCGCGGTGAGGCGGTCGCGCCGGATCGGGACGCGGCCGACCGTGGGCGCTGGCTCGCCCAGGTCGAGGCGGTGCGCGTGCACGGCGCGTGCGCGTGCGGGGCCTGCCCGACGATCGACCTGGGGGACGACGACGGTCCCGTCTCCGCGCAGGGCCCGCGCGTCGTGCTGGAGGCGGGCACGGACCGCTTCCTCCTGCTGCTGTTCGTCGACGACGACCGGCTGAGCTGCCTCGAGCTCGCTCCCGTGGACGACGAGGCGTTCCCCGCCTTCCCGCCGGTCGCCACGCTGGCGACCTGACCTCCGGGCCCGTACCGGGCGCCTGCGCATTCCGGGCGCCCGACCCGTGCACGGGGCCGCTCCCGGGTCTGCCGCCCTGCCCGGCCACCTAGAATCGGGCCCATGCGCCTGCTGTTCGCGGGGACCCCGGATACCGCGGTCCCGTCCCTCGACGCCCTCCTCGACTCCCGCCACGAGGTGGTCGCCGTGCTCACGCGCGCCGACGCGCCGTCGGGCCGCGGACGGCGCCTGACCCCCAGCCCCGTCCGCGTGCGTGCCGAGGAGGCCGGGATCCCGGTCCTCACGGATCGGCCCCGCGGCGAGGAGTTCGTCGCGCGCCTCGCCGCGCTCGACGTCGACGCGGCGCCCGTCGTCGCGTACGGGGAGATCCTGCGCCCCGACGTGCTCGCCGTGCCGCGGCACGGGTGGGTCAACCTGCACTTCTCCGTCCTGCCCGCCTGGCGCGGCGCGGCGCCCGTGCAGCGCGCGATCATCGCGGGCGACGAGGTGACCGGGGCGACGACGTTCCTCATCGAGGAAGGGCTGGACTCGGGGCCCACGCTCGGCACCACGACCGAGACGATCCGCCCCCGGGACACCGCGGGCGACCTCCTGGGCCGTCTCGCCGTCTCCGGTGCCGGCCTCCTCGTCGCCACCCTCGACGCCCTCGAGGACGGCACCCTGCGCCCGCAGCCCCAGCCCGCCGACGGCGTCTCGCACGCCGCCAAGCTCACGACCGCCGACGCGGAGGTCCGCTGGGACCACCCGGCGCTCGCGGTCGACCGTCTTGTGCGCGGCTGCACCCCGGCACCCGGGGCGTGGACGACCCTCCCCGGCGCCGACGGCACGCCCGCGCGCCTCGGGCTCGGCCCGGTCACCCTGCGGCCCGACGTCGTCGACCTCGCCCCCGGGCGCGTGCGCGCCGGGAAGAAGGAGGTGCTCGTCGGGACCGCGACCCACGCCGTCCAGCTGGGGGAGGTGGCGCCCGTGGGCAAGAAGCACATGGCCGCCGCGGACTGGGCGCGCGGTGCCCGGCTCGACGACGCCACGGTCCTCGGTGCGGAGGCCGCCCGATGAGCGCCGAGCGCCGCGACCGCGGCGGTTCGAACGCGCGTTCGAACGAGAACAGGCGACCGCAGGGCCAGGAGAGCGCCGCGTCGAACAAGCGTTCGAGCGGTGGTGGCCAGGGTGGGGGCAAAAACTCGAACGCACGTTCGAATTCTGGAGCGGCGCCGGCCGGCGGGGGAGACGAGCGCCGCGACGCCCGGGGGCGCCAGCGCGGCGCCGCCCGCTCCCGCGGCGAGGTGCACCGCGGCTCCGCGGCACCCTCCCAGCGCCGCAAGGGCACCGACCCCGCACGGGCCGTCGCGTACGACGTCCTGCGCCAGGTCGACGGCTCCGACGCCTACGCCAACCTCGTCCTGCCGCCCCTGCTGCGCGAGCGCGGCATCCGCGGGCGCGACGCCGGCTTCGCGACCGAGCTCGCCTACGGCACGCTGCGCCTGCGCGGCCGCTACGACGCGATCCTCGCGCACTGCCTCGACCGTCCCCTCGACCGCCTCGACCCGCCCGTCCTCGACGTCCTGCGCCTCGGCACCCACCAGCTCCTCGCCATGCGCGTCCCGCAGCACGCCGCCGTCTCCGAGACCGTCGGCCTCGCCCGCGAACGCACCGGCGCCGGCAGCGCCCAGCTCGTCAACGCCGTCCTACGCCGCGTCGCGCGCACCCCCCTCGACGACTGGCTCACGACCCTCGCCGACGACGCCCCCGACCCCCTCGCGGCGCTCGCGGCCACCCAGAGCCACCCCGTGTGGATCGCCCGCGCCCTGCGCGACGCCCTCGCCGGCAACGGACGCCCCGTGGACGAGCTCGACGCCCTCCTCGCCGCCGACAACGACGCCCCCCGCGTCACGCTCGTCGCGCGTCCCGGCCTCGCCGACCCCCACGAGCTCGCCGACGGCGACGGCCGCGTCACCCCCGCCCGCTGGGCGCCCACCGCGCTCACCCTCGACGGCGGCGACCCCGCCGCGTTCGGCGCCGTGCGCGACGGCCGCGCCGGCGTCCAGGACGAGGGCAGCCAGCTCGTCGCCCTCGCGCTCGCCGCCGCACCGCTCGCCAGACCGCAGCCCGGCTCCACCGGCGACGACGCGCGCTGGCTCGACCTGTGCGCCGGCCCCGGCGGCAAGGCCGCGCTCCTCGCGGCGCTCGCGGCCGAGCGCGGGGCACGCCTCGTCGCCAACGAGGTCCAGCCGCACCGCGCACGCCTCGTGGAGAAGGCGCTCGCCGCCGTGCCCGCGGACGCCGTGGAGGCCGTGCGCACGGGCGACGGGCGCGCCGTCGGGCAGGACGAGCCGGGCGCGTACGACCGCGTGCTCCTCGACGCCCCCTGCACGGGCCTCGGGGCCCTGCGCCGCCGACCCGAGTCCCGGTGGCGCCGCACCCCGGCGGACCTCGCGACCCTCACCGGGCTCCAGCGCGAGCTCCTCGACTCCGCGCTCGACGCCGTCCGGCCCGGGGGAGTGGTCGGGTACGTCACGTGCTCGCCCCACCTCGCCGAGACCCAGGTCGTCGTCGCCGACGTGCTGCGCCGTCGCGACGACGTCGAGGTCCTCGACGCCCCGGCCGTCGTGCGCGACGTCGTGCGCCCGGAGGTGCGCGACACCGTCGACCTCGGGGACCGTCAGGACGTCCAGCTCTGGCCGCACGTCCACGGCACCGACGCCATGCACCTCACGCTCCTGCGCCGCACGGTGTGAGTGCCGCGCCCCGCGTCGCGATGTCGTCATATCTCGACAACGCGGGGGTGTCAGAGTAACCTGACACCGTGTCGTGTCAGGGAATCCCGACGCGGCAGCACGTCAGGGCACCCCACGGCAGGAGAGCGAGCATGGCCGACACCTGGACCACCCCCCGCAGCCCCCGCGACCTCGGCGCCTACCTCAGCCGCGTCCGCCGAACCCGCGGACTCACCCAGGCCCAGGTCGCCGACGAGCTCGGCATCACCCGCCAGTACCTCTCCGAGCTCGAGAACGGCGTCGAGAACCTCTGGGTCCAACGACTCTTCGAGCTCCTCGACACCCTCGACGTCGACCTGCGACTCCAGGAACGCCGATGACCACCCTCACCGCCTGGCTCTACGGCAACCCCGTCGCCACCCTCGCACCCACCGGCCTGCGCACCACCGACGGCACACCCCGCGTCACCCTCACCTGGACCACCGACGCCCTCGACCGCTGGGGGCACGACGCCCGCGTCCTGTCCCACCTGCTCCCCATCACCCCACCCGACGAACCCCCGCCCCACCCCGCGCGCGTCGCCGCCTGGCTCGACGGACTCCTCCCCGAGGGCCGCACCCGCGACGCCATGGCCATCGACGCCGGCATCGACCCCGACGACGCCCTCGCCTTCCTCGTCCACTACGGCCACGACACCGCCGGCGCCGTCCTCCTCGCACCCGAAGGACAACCCCTCCCCACCCCCCGCACCCCCGAACGCCTCGACGACGCCGCCGTCGCACGACTCCTGCGCGCCGCCGTCGCACGCAGCGGGGGAGAAGGCCGCGCCGACCACCTCACCAGCTCCCTGCCCGGCATGGAACCCAAGATCACCCTCCTCCACGACGAGCACGGCTGGGCCCGACCCCACGGCACCGCACCGACCACCCACATCCTCAAGGTCGCCCGCCCCTCCGACTCACCCACCGCCGACCTCGTCAACACCGAGGCAGCCGCCCTCGACCTCGCCCGCCGCATCGGCCTCACCACCGTCGACGCCCACGTCACCGAGCTCGACGGCGAACGCGCCATCGTCGTCACCCGCTACGACCGCGTCCCCGACCCCACCGACCCCACCGGCACCGCACGCCTCCACCAGGAGGACGCCGCCCAGGCCCTCGGCATCAACACCCGCGACCCCGAACGCAAGTTCCAGCACGGCCGCCGCTTCCCCTCCCTCGCCGCCATCGCCCGCACCCTGCGCGACGACGGCACCCGCCCCGACCCCCTCCTCGCCCTCACCACCCTCAACCTCGCCCTCGGCAACACCGACGCCCACGCCAAGAACATCTCCGTCCTGCGCCACGCCGACGGCACCGTCCGCCTCGCCCCCGCCTACGACATCGCCATGCACCTCCACCACGACCACGCCTCCCGCGTCTTCGCCATGGACGTCGCCGGCGAACGCGACATGGACCGCCTCACCGCCGACCACCTCGTCACCGAGGGCACCACCTGGGGACTGCCCCGCCGACGCGCCCAGCGCGCCGTCGCCCAGACCCTCGACGGACTCCTCGCGGCGCTCGCGGACATCGACCGCGACGCCCACCCCGGCGTGAGCCGTCACGCCTGGCGCACGGTCGAGCGCCGTACCACCGACCTCCGCCGCGGCCTGGTCGTCTAACGGTCCCCTTCTCACGCCGAGCAGGTGGTCGTGGCGGGTCCGGGCGCCCTCACCCACCGGGACCGCCTGCTCGCCCCGCCGGGTCGGGGCGCCCCAGGGTGCTCAGAGGGTGCGCTGGAGCAGGATCGTGTCGACCCAGCGGCCGTGCTTGAACCCGACGGCGGTGAGGCGGCCGGCCTCGACGAAGCCGAAGCGGCGGTGCAGCGGGAGCGACCCGGCGGCCTCGGGGACGTCGGCGACGACGGAGACGACCTGGCGGACCCCCGCGGCGGCGAGCGCCTCCAGGAGCGCGGCGAGCAGCGCGGTGCCCACCCCGCGCCCGGCGTGCTCCGGGTCGAGGTAGATCGAGTCCTCGGCGGTGTGCCGGTAGGCGGGCTTGGGGCGCCAGGCCGACGCGTACGCGTAGCCCGCGACGACGGCGCCGGTCGGGGTGCCCGGCCCGCCCGGGGCGTCGACCTCGGCGACGAGGAACGGCAGGCCGCGCGCGGTGACGTCGTCGAGCTTGCGGTGCCACGCCGGGACGTCCCAGACCTCCTCCTCGAACGTCACGCACGTGTCGCGCACGAACGGGGCGGCGATCTCCGCGACCCGCGGCAGGTCGTGCGCCGTGGCCGGGCGCACCGTCACGGCGGGCGCGGAGGCGTGCGGGTGCCCGGGGCGGTGCGGCGTGCCGCAAACGGAGGAAGGGGGCGAGCCGGGGGAGGGGGAGGAGAGGTCGCTCACGCGACGAGGGTACGAGCACCGGGCTCCGGCACGCGCCCCTAGGCTGGGCCCATGGCAGCCCTCATCGCACCGAGCATCCTGTCCGCCGACTTCGCGAACCTCGAGCGCGACCTGAACGCGATCGCCACGGCGGACTACGCGCACGTCGACGTCATGGACAACCACTTCGTGCCGAACCTCACGCTCGGGCTGCCGGTGTTCGAGCGCCTGGCGCAGGTGTCGCCCGTCCCGATCGACGCCCACCTCATGATCGAGGACCCTGACCGCTGGGCGCCGGCCTACGCGGAGGCGGGCGCGGCGTCGGTCACGTTCCACGCCGAGGCCGCTGCTGCCCCTGTGCGGCTCGCTCGCGAGCTCCGCCGCCTGGGAGCCCGCGCAGGCGTCGCGCTGCGCCCTGCGACGCCGGTGGAGCCCTTCCTGGACCTGCTGACCGAGGTGGACATGATCCTCGTCATGACGGTCGAGCCGGGCTTCGGCGGACAGTCCTTCATCGAGGGGACGCTGCCGAAGATCCGGCGGGCGCGCGAGGCCGTGAGCGAGTCGGGCCTCGACGTGTGGATCCAGGTCGACGGGGGAGTGTCCCGCTCGACGATCGAGCGAGCCGCGGACGCGGGGGCGAACGTCTTCGTCGCCGGGTCGGCGGTCTACGGGGCGGAGAACGTGCCCGAGGAGATCCAGGCGCTGCGCGAGCTGGCGGAGGCGTCGGCGCACTCTCACTGACGTCAGGACGGGAAGGGGCCCTCTTCGGGCCCCTTCTTCGTTCCACATAAAATAGTGTGCCAAGCGCACATCTCTCCTCGACGGGACCGCGAGAACCTCACCACCAAGCACGGAGAAGGGGATCGGGGCCAGCCGTCGGACGGCGAAGCTCGACGCCTCGGGGGGAGGCGGTGCTCCCGAGCGGCGACCTCGACGGGAGCGGGCGAGGTCGCGCCGGACCGCCGGTCGCACCCGCGCGGTGCGCACCCGGAGTAACATCGGCGGTTGCAGTACGCAGTACGCACGAACGTGCTCCGGGGTCGGTGCAATTCCGAGCCGGCGGTGACAGTCCGCGACCCGCGCCCACGCGCGGTTGACCTGGTGGAACTCCAGGACCGACGGTGAAAGTCCGGATGGGAGGAAGCACGTGCGGCGTGGCCACGCCTCGGCGCGTGGTGCTCCGGCGACCCGCCGGCGCACCCGTCCGGGACGGTGACGGCCTCGCCGTGGTGAGCGACGCCGTCGAGCCCTCGTGGCTCGACCCGCCGCCCGCCCTCACCCCGGAGCGCCCGTGCCCGGGAGGAGGACGATGGGCGAGCACCCCCGCACCCTGACGGTCGACGCCGCGATGACGCGCGCGCTCGAGCTGGCGGCCCGAGGGCCGGCACACGGGCCGAACCCGCGCGTCGGGTGCGTCCTGCTGGGCCCTCCGCCCGGCGCGACCCTGCCCGACGGCGCCGCGCCCGGCTCGCTCGACCCGCACCCGCGACCCGTGCTCGCCGAGGGGTGGCACCGTGGCGCGGGGACGCCGCACGCCGAGGCGGCGGCCCTCGCGGACGCCCGGGCGCGCGGCGTCGACGTCGCCGGCGCGACGGCGGTCGTGACGCTCGAGCCGTGCGCCCACACCGGTCGCACCGGCCCGTGCGCCGACGCGCTCGTCGCCGCAGGCGTGGCGGAGGTCGTGCTCGGCGTCGACGACCCGAACCCCGTCGCCACGGGCGGCGCGCACCGGCTGCGGGCCGCGGGGGTCCGCGTCGTGCGCGGCCTGCGCGCCGCCGAGGGCGAGGAGCTCCTGCGGGTGTGGCTCACGGCCGTCCGGCGCGGCACCCCGTACGTGACGCTCAAGACGGCCACGACGCTCGACGGCTACGTCGCCGCCGCGGACGGGACGAGCCGGTGGATCACCGGACCCGCGGCGCGCGAGCACGCGCACCGCGTGCGCGCGGAGGTGGACGCGATCGCCGTCGGCACGGGCACGCTCCTGGCCGACGACCCCGAGCTCACCGCGCGGGTGCCCGCCCACGGCTCGTCCCACGACGCGGCGCACGACGCCGCGAGCGCCGTGCGTCTGGCGGAGCACCAGCCGTTGCGGGTGGTCGTAGGGCTGCGGGGGATCCCGCCGACGGCGCGGGTCCGCGGCGAGGGTGGCGAGCTGGTGCACGTGCTGACGCGGGACGTCGGTGAGGTGCTGGAGCGGCTCGCGGAGCGCGAGGTGCGGCACGTGCTGGTGGAGGGCGGTCCGACGCTGGCGACGGCGTTCCTGGCCGCGGGGGCGGTGGACGAGCTGCACGCGTACGTGGCGCCGGTGCTGCTGGGGGGCGGGCGGCGAGCGGTGGACGGGTTGGGTGTGGCGACGATCGCCGACGCGCACCGGTTCCGCACGGTGGAGGTGAGGCGTGTCGGGGACGACGCGCTGGTGGTGTCCAGGAAGAGCACGGAAGGACGGGTGAGTTGATGTTCACGGGGATCGTGGAGGAGATCGGCAGGGTCCGGGGGATCGCGTTCCCTGGCGGCGTGGGGGAGGACGCGGTGCTCACGGTCGAGGGGCCGCTCGCGGCGTCGGACGCGGCGCTCGGTGACTCGATCGCGGTGAACGGGGTGTGCCTGACGGTCACGAGCCTCGGGGGCGACGGGTCGTTCACGGCGGACGTGATGCCGGAGTCGTTGCGGCGGACTGCGCTGGGTGACCTCGTGGCGGGGTCGCCGGTGAACCTGGAGCGGGCCGTCCGGGCGGACGCGCGGCTGGGCGGTCATGTGGTGCAGGGCCACGTGGACGGCGTCGGGACGCTCGTGAGCCGCGCGCCGGGGGAGCGGTGGGACGACCTGGTGCTCTCCGCCCCTGCGGGTCTGACGCGCTACGTGGCGGAGAAGGGCTCGATCGCGGTGAGCGGGGTGTCGTTGACGGTGACGCACGTGGACGACGAGACGTTCGGCGTCTCGCTGATCCCGACGACGCTCGAGGCGACGATCCTCGGGCGACTGGTGCCGGGCGACCGGGTGAACCTCGAGGTGGACGTGCTCGCGAAGTACGTCGAGCGCCTGCTGGTGTCCGGCGTGGTCCCCGGGAGCGCGTCGTGACGGGCGCGGGGTCCGCGAGCGCCGCGGTGCCGGAGGGGTCGGGGGGCGTGCGGCTGGGGTCGGTCGAGGAGGCGTTGGCGGCGATCCGGGTGGGGCGTCCGGTGCTGGTGGCGGACTCGCCGGACCGGGAGAACGAGGCGGACGTGGTGTTCGCGGCGCAGGGGGTGTCGGCGGAGTGGGTGGCGTGGACGATCCGGCACTCGTCGGGGTACCTGTGCGCGCCGATGCCGGCGGCGCGGGCGGACGCGTTGGAGCTGCCGTTGATGGTGCCGCACAGCCAGGATCCGCGGCGGACGGCGTACACGGTGACGGTGGACGCGGCGACGGGGGTGTCGACGGGGATCTCGGCGGAGGACCGGGCGCGGACGTTGCGGGTGCTGGCGGACCCGGCGTCGGGTGCGGGGGACCTGATCCGGCCGGGTCACGTGCTGCCGTTGCGGGCGGTGCCGGGGGGTGTGCTGCATCGTGCGGGGCACACGGAGGCCGCGGTGGACCTGGTGCGTCTGGCGGGGAGGGGTGAGGTCGGGGGTATCGCGGAGCTGGTGCACGACGACGGGACGATGATGCGGCTGGGGGACGCGGCGGCGTTGGCGGAGCGTGACGGGCTGGTGCTGATCACGATCGCGGACCTGGTGGCGTGGCGGCGGGTGCACGACCCTGCGCCTGCGGTGGCCACGGAGGTGCCGGATCGGGAGGCGGTGGCGCGGCGGGTGCACCGCACGTCGTCGGCGGAGCTCCCGACGGTGCACGGCCGGTTCCGGGTGGTGGGGTACCGGGACCTGCGTACGGGGGCGGAGCACGTGGCGCTGGTCCCTGCGGTCCCCCCTGCTGGTGCCTCGGATCGGGGCGAGGCTGGTGCGGAGGCCGCGAGCGCCGTCGGGACGGAGGTGGTGCCGGTGGTGCGGGTGCACTCGGAGTGCTTGACGGGGGACGCGTTCGGGTCGTTGCGGTGCGACTGCGGTCCGCAGCTGGAGGCGGCGTTGGGGCGGGTCGCGGCGGAGGGGGGTGCGGTGGTGTACCTGCGGGGGCACGAGGGTCGCGGGATCGGGCTGCTGGCGAAGATCGGGGCGTACGAGCTGCAGGACGTGGGTCTGGACACGGTGCAGGCGAACCTGGAGCTGGGGTGGCCGGTGGATCGTCGGGAGTACGGGGCGGCGGCGGCGATCCTGGCGGACCTGGGGTTGTCGCGGGTGCGGTTGCTGACGAACAACCCGGCGAAGGTGACGGGTCTGGTGGCGTCGGGCATCGACGTGGTGGGGGCGGAGCGGATCGAGGTGGGTCACGGGGAGCACAACCGGGCGTACCTGGTGACGAAGAAGGTGGCGATGGGTCATCTGCTGGACACGGTGGCGGTCCCGGACGGGGTCGTGCTGGGAGGGCCGGGCGACGGGTCCGGTGCCGAGGAGACGAAGGAGGACGAGGGATGAGCGGGGCGGGTGCGCCGACGGTGCGCGTGGACGGGTCGGGGCTGCGGGTGACGGTGGTCGCGGCGAGCTGGCACACGGAGGTGATGGACGGGTTGCTGGCGGGCGCGCGGCGGGCGTTGGCGGCGGCGAACGTGTCGCACGTGAGCGTGGTGCGGGTGCCGGGGTCGTTCGAGCTGCCGGTGGCGGCGGCGCGTGCGGTGGAGCACGGTGCGGACGCGGTGGTGGCGCTGGGGGTGGTGATCCGTGGGGGGACGCCGCACTTCGAGTACGTGTGCCAGGCGGCGACGTCGGGCCTGACGGACGTGAGCGTGCGCACGGGGGTGCCGGTGGGGTTCGGTGTGCTGACGTGCGACGACGAGCAGCAGGCCCTGGACCGGGCGGGGCTGGAGGGGTCGCGCGAGGACAAGGGTGCGGAGGCCGCGGAGGCGGCGGTCGCGACGGTCGTGGCGCTGCGCGACCTGTGACGGGGGCGGTCGGGGCGTGCCCGCTGGGCGGACACGCCCCGGCCGAGTCCGGGTGGCGGATACCCTGGAGCCCGTGAAGACGTTCGAGTCCCTGTTCGCGGAGCTGTCCGAGAAGGCCATGACGCGACCTGCCGGTTCCGGCACGGTCGCGGAGCTGGACGCCGGCGTGCACGCGATCGGGAAGAAGGTGGTCGAGGAGGCCGCCGAGGTGTGGATGGCCGCCGAGTACGAGGGCGACGTGAAGACGGCGGAGGAGATCTCCCAGCTCCTCTACCACCTGCAGGTCCTCATGCTGGCGAAGGGTCTGAGCCTGCAGGACGTGTACGAGCATCTGTGAGCGGCCGCGCCGGTGAGCGTCCCCGCTCCCGGCCGCGAGCGCCGCTCGCCCCTCGCTCGTCCCTGCTGTTACCCACTCCCTGCCCGATCCCCTGAACGAAGGTCCTGTCATGCTGCGTATCGCCGTCCCCAACAAGGGGTCCCTGTCCGAGCCTGCCGTCGAGATGCTGCGCGAGGCGGGGTACCGCCAGCGTCGTGACCCGCGCGAGCTGGTGCTGGCGGACCCGGACAACGACGCCGAGTTCTTCTTCCTGCGCCCGCGCGACATCGCGGTGTACGTGGGGTCGGGCACGGTCGACGTCGGGGTGACGGGTCGGGACCTGCTGCTGGACTCGGGCGCGGACGCGGTGGAGCACATGCAGCTCGGGTTCGGGGGGTCGACGTTCCGGTACGCGGCGCCGGCGGGGACGATCACGTCGTTGGAGCAGGTGCAGGGGCTGCGGGTCGCGACGTCGTACGAGGTCCTCGTGGAGGGGCACCTGCGCGCGCACGGGGTGGACGCGACGGTGGTGCACCTGGACGGTGCGGTCGAGTCGGCGGTGCAGCTCGGGGTGGCGGACGTCGTCGCGGACGTGGTGTCGACGGGCACGACGCTGCGGGGTGCGGGCCTGGAGGTGTTCGGCGACCCGATCCTGGTGTCGGAGGCGGTCCTGATCCGGCCGCGCAAGGTTGCGGAGGCGGACGTCCCGGCGGGGGTGGAGGTGCTGTCCCGTCGCCTGCAGGGGGTGCTGACGGCGCACGAGTACGTCCTCATGGACTACGACGTGCCGGTGTCGCTCGTGGACCGTGCGGTCGCGATCACGCCGGGCCTGGAGTCGCCCACGGTGTCCCCGCTGCACGACCGGGACTGGGCGGCGGTGCGGGCGATGGTGCGCCGCGACCGCACGAACCAGGTCATGGACGCCCTGTACGACGTGGGTGCGCGCGCGATCCTCGTGACCCGGATCCACGCCTCGCGCCTCTGATCTCGTGCCGCCGGTGGGTGGTCGGCGGGTGTGAGACGGTGGCGGCATGAGCACCGACCCGTTCCCCGACCCCGGCCTGCCGGGCGACCGCGACGACGACCCGTACCGCACGTTCCGGCCCCGGTTCGGCCTGGTGTCGGCCTGGGCGACGGGCGTGGTCGTCGTCGGCGGGTGCGTCGTGGTGGGGCTGTCCGCGACGGGGCCGCTCGGCACGTCGTGGGTGAACCGGCTGTCCATCTCGGCGTTCGCGCTGTTCGCGGCGTGGCTGCTGTGGCGCCTGGGCGGCGTGCACGCCGTCCCGACGCGCGAGGGCCTGCGGGTGCGCAACGTCATCTACACGCGCCGCCTCGCCTGGCCCCAGATCGTGTCGGTCCGCTTCGGCTCCGGCGACGCGTGGGTGCGTCTCGACCTCGCGGACGGGTCCACCCTCGCCGTCATGGGCATCCAACGGGCCGACGGCGCCCGGGGCGAGGCGGAGGCGCGTCGCCTCGCCGCCCTGGTGAAGGCGCACGGCGAGGCCCACGAGTAAGGACCGCAGGCGCGGGCCTCCCGTGCCCGCGCCACGGGTCACCCCGTACCGACGACGACGGCCCCCGGATCGAGGAGATCCGGGGGTCGTCGTCGTCGTGCGCCGGCGGGATTGCCGCCGGCGGCGCGGGTCAGAACGCGGCGC
This sequence comes from Cellulosimicrobium sp. AB352, assembly GCF_049538415.1. NCBI lineage: Bacteria > Bacillati > Actinomycetota > Actinomycetes > Micrococcales > Promicromonosporaceae > Cellulosimicrobium > Cellulosimicrobium sp. AB352. The sequence continues at coordinate 65,504 of NZ_JBMVFX010000011.1, forward strand.
GGTGGCGCGGCTTGCGCTCGCCCCGGTCGTCGGCACGGTCGAACCGGTCACGACGCTCGTCACGACGACCCGACGGGCCGTGCCCGGCACGCGGGCCCCGGGACGCGGGCGCGCCCTCGTCGAGACGGATGCGCAGCGCCTTGCCCGCGACCCGTGCCCGCGAGATGCGGTCCATCGTGTCCGCGTCGAGCGGGGCGATGATGTCCACGAGCGAGAACGACGGGAAGATGTCGATCTTGCCGACGTCCGACCCGGCCAGACCCGCCTCGTTCGTCAGCGCGCCCACGATCCCGCCGGGCATCACGCCGTCCTTGTGGCCCACCGACAGGCGGTAGCGCGTCCCGACGGCGTCGCGGCGGATGCCGCGCGTCCCGTCGCCCTCGCGCCGGCCCGACGCACGGTCGCCGCGCGACGGACGCTCGCCCGTGCGCTCCGTGCGACGCGCCTTCGACTGCTCGCGCGCCGCGGCCCGCTCCGCCTCGAACCGCTCCTGCTCCTCACGGGCACGCGGACCGTCGTCACCCACCGCGAGCGCCGCCATGGCCGCGGCGAGGTCGACCGGGTCGACGTCGTGCTCGGCGAGGAAGGTGCGCACCATGTCGGCGTACATCGACAGGCGGCCCGCCTCCTGGCGGGCGGGGACCTGCCCGAGCAGGGCCCGCACCTTGTGCGCGGACACGTCCGCGGGGGAGGGGATCTCGATCTCCTGCAGCGGGGTGCGGGTCGTGCGCTCGATCGCGCGCAGGCGCCCGCGCTCGTGCGGGGTGACGAAGCTCAGGGCCTCGCCGGTGCGGCCCGCGCGGCCGGTGCGGCCGATGCGGTGCACGTACGCCTCGGGCTCGCCCGGCAGGTCGAAGTTCACGACGAGACCGATGCGGTCCACGTCGAGGCCGCGCGCGGCGACGTCGGTCGCGACGAGGACGTCGAGCGCACCGGAGCGCAGGCGCTCCACGATCCGCTCGCGCTCCTTCTGCGCGACGTCGCCCGAGATGGTCGCGGCCGAGATGCCGCGCTCGACGAGCGCGGACCCGACCTCCTCCGCGGCGCCGCGCGTGCGGGTGAACACGATCGCGGCCTCGGCGTCGGACGTGGCGAGGACGCGCACGAGGGAGCCGGTCTTGTGGCGGAACGGCACGACGGCGTACGTCTGGCGCACGCTCGTCACCGTGGAGGACTGGCGGGCGACGGCGATCTCGACCGGGTCGGAGAGGTGCTCGTTGGCGACGCGGCGGATCGGGGCGGGCATCGTCGCGGAGAACAGCGCGACCTGACGCTCGCGCGGCGCGCGGGAGAAGATCGTGTCGACGTCCTCCGCGAAGCCCATGCGCAGCATCTCGTCGGCCTCGTCGAGCACGAGGAAGCGCACGTCGTCGAGCACGAGGGTGCCGCGCTCGATGTGGTCGATGACGCGCCCGGGCGTGCCGACGACGACCTGCGCCCCGGCCGCGAGCGCCCGCTGCTGCGGCTGGTAGGGCGAGCCGCCGTACACGGCGACGACGTCGACCTTGGGCAGGTGCGCCGCGAACGATTCGACGGCGTCGGCGACCTGCATCGCGAGCTCGCGCGTCGGGGTGAGGACGACGGCCTGCACGCGCCGCAGCGTGGGGTCGATCGCGGCGAGCAGCGGGAGGCCGAACGCGGCGGTCTTGCCGGTGCCGGTCTGCGCGACGCCGGTGATGTCGCGGCCCGCGAGGAGCGCGGGGATGGCCTCGGCCTGGATCGCGGACGGGGTGACGAACCCGAGGTCGGCGACGGCGCGCTCGAGGGGCGCGGGCAGGCCGAGGTCGGAAAACACGGGGCCGGTGGGAGCGGTCTGCTCCGCGACGGCGGGGGAGGTGTCGGTGGAGTGGTCGAGGGCGTGCGAGGGCGCGACGACGTCAGCAGTCATGAAAGGGTGAGGACCGTTCGTTTCGGGGTGTGGAGTGGCGTGCGGTCACCGGGTCGGTTCTCGCAGGTCGCACTCCCGAACACACCAGGCCGGCCACCGCCACGATCGGGGAGATCAGGGGGGTCGGCCACTCTCACGGACACACGCGGGACGAGCGACGAACTCCAAAGGTCCACCCATCGTACCGGAGGGCGCGGGCGGGCCGCGGGGCCGGGCCCGGTGACGTCCCTCACCCGCACCCGCCCCGCCGGTGCCCGGCCCGCCCCGGACACCGGGCGAAGCGGGTGATTTCGGGCCCTGCGGGGCGCCGTGCCGCGAAATGAGGGCCCAGGTCACCGGGGCCGGTACGTAGGATGGTCGCGCGCGGCAGGTCGCCGCGACGGCGCGACGCGAGCACGGGGCGGTGGGTGTGACGGCAGGGCAGCAGGTCAGCTCGCGCGTCCTGACCGTCCCGAACGTCATCAGCCTCCTGCGGCTGCTCCTCGTACCCGTGTTCGCGGTCCTCATCGTGCGCGGCGACGACGTGTGGGCCCTGGTCGTCCTCGCCGTGTCCGGGGCGTCGGACTGGCTCGACGGCGTGCTCGCGCGCCGCCTGGACCAGGTGAGCCGCCTCGGGCAGATGCTCGACCCCGCCGCCGACCGCCTCTTCATCCTCGTCACCCTCCTCGGGCTCGCGTGGCGCGACGTCGTGCCCGTGTGGCTCGTCGTCGCGATCGTCGCGCGCGACGTCCTGCTCGCGGGCCTGCTGCCGCTGCTCGCCCGCCACGGCTACGGGCCGCTGCCCGTGAGCTTCGCGGGCAAGGCCGGCACGTTCGCCCTGCTGTACGCGTTCCCGCTGCTGCTCCTCGCGGAGATGCCGGGCTGGCTCGGCGACGTCGCCGCCGTCACCGGGTGGGCGTTCACCTGGTGGGGCGTGGGCCTGTACTGGCTCGCGGGCGCGCAGTACGTGCTGCAGACCCGGGCGCTCGTCCTGCGCGACCGCGCCGCCCGCACCGACCGGCCCGGGACCGCGACGAAGGAGACGCCGTGACCGACACGCGACCGGACCAGCCCGCCGCCGCGCGCCGCGCACCCGTGGACGCGTCCATGACCCTCCTCAACGAGGTCATGCACCGCCCCCTCGACCCCGGGTACGCCGCCGCGGCCGCGCGCCGCGCCGCCGGGCAGACCCCGCACCGCGGCCGCACCGGCACCGTCGCGCTCGTCGCCCTCGCCGTCGTCCTCGGCGTCGTCACCACCGCCGCCGCCGTGCAGCTGCGCGCCCCGCAGCCCGGCGTCATCGCCGCACGCGAGACCCTCGAGCAGGAGATCCTCGAACGCCAGGCCACCGCCGAGGAGCTCTCCGCCCGCGGCGCAGAGCTGTCCGGCGAGATCGAGCAGCTCCAGGGCGCGGCCCTGAGCGGCGCGAGCGCCGACGTGCTCGACAGCCTCCAGGAGGAGGGCGCGCTCACCGGGACGCAGCCCGTCGAGGGCCAGGGCGTCGTCGTCACCCTCGACGACACCGGCGGCGGCCTGTCCTCCGGGGCCACCGACGCGAGCTCGCTCGTGCACGACTCCGACCTGCAGCGCGTCGTCAACGCCCTGTGGGCCGGCGGCGCGGAGGCCGTCGCGATCAACGACCAGCGCCTGACCGGCCTGTCCGCGATCCGCAGCGCCGGCGACGCCGTGCTCGTCGACCTGCAGCCCCTCGTCGGCCCCTACCGCGTCGAGGCGATCGGCGACCCCGACGCGATGCGCACCTCGCTCCTGCGGTCCGGCACGTCCGACTTCCTCCAGCTCCTCGGCACCCAGTACGGCATCCGCTCCGGCGTGACGACGCAGAGCCGCCTCGACCTGCCCGGCCGGTCCGCGCCCACGCTGTTCTTCGCGCACGCCCCGGAGACGACCGTAGACTCCGACGCACCCGCCGAGGAGACCGGCCCCGCGCCGGGCACGACCGACGGGTCCGGGACCCCATCCGCACCGCACGAGACAGGGCAGGAGATCGTCGAATGATCGCAGTCGTCGGACTGGTGGTGGGCATCGTCGCGGGCCTCGTCCTGCAACCCACCGTGCCCGTGTCGCTGCAGCCCTACCTCCCCATCGCCGTCGTCGCCGCCCTCGACGCCCTGTTCGGCGGCCTGCGCGCCCGGCTCGACGGCCTGTTCGACGACAAGGTCTTCCTCGTGTCGTTCCTGTCGAACGTCGTCGTCGCCGCCCTCATCGTGTTCCTCGGCGACCAGCTCGGGGTCGGCAGCCAGCTCTCGACCGCCGTCGTCGTCGTCCTCGGCATCCGCATCTTCTCCAACGCCGCCGCGATCCGGCGCCACATCTTCAAGGCGTGAGCATGAGCCGCGACCCCCGCGACCAGGCTCCGGGCGACCGGCCCGAGCACCCCACCACGCCCGCGGACGGTGACGACGCCGCCGTCGGCACCCCCGCCGTCCCCGGCACCGAGCCCGGCACCGACGACTCCCACGACGCCGAGCCCGCCCCGGCCCGCACCGACGACTCCGACGAGGACGCGGCCACCGCCGCCGAGACCGACCCGGGCCCGGGTGCGCCGTCGAGCACGCCCCACGACGACCCGGTCGACCCCGCAGCGGTCCCCGGCGACCCCACGACGCCGAGCGACGCACCGGCAGCCCGCGACGAGACCACGGTCACCGCCGACCACCCCGAGGATGACGGCACCACCGCGGCCCGCACGACCCCGACCGGCGCCGCGCCGACCGACACGCCCGCGCCGAGCGCCCCGGACACCAGCGACCCGGACACCAGCGACCCGGACACCAGCGACCCGGACACCAGCGACCCGGACACCCCGGTGTCGAGCGACCCCACCGCCCTGGGCGACGCCGCAGCAGCGGGGGAGCGCCCCGCACCCGACGGCCGCGCCGACCGGCTCGACGACGCGCGTCCCGCCGCCACCACGCCGAACCTCCCGACGCCGGGCGCGACGACCGACGCCACGTCGGACGCGACGACCACCCCGGCAGCCGCGGCGCGCGAGCAGGACGCCGAGACCTCGCCCACCGCCGAGCCGGACCCGGTCACCGGCGCCACGGCCGCCGTCGGGCGCCACGGCACCCCCACCCAGCCCGAGCCGCGCGGGCTGCGCGGCCTCGGCCGGGCGATGCGACCGCGCGCGTCGCGCTCCCAGGTCATGGTCGGCGTCCTGTGCGCGCTCCTCGGCTTCGCGCTCGTCGTCCAGGTGAGCCAGACGCAGGAGGACCAGCTGTCCTCGCTGCGCCAGAGCGACCTCGTGCGCCTGCTCGACGACGTCACCCAGCGCTCCGGCGAGCTCGAGGACCAGGTGTCCTCGCTCGAGGCCACGCGCGACGAGCTGCAGTCCGGCTCCGGCCGCGAGCGCGCCGCGCTCGAGCTCGCCGAGCAGCAGGCCGAGACGCTCGGCATCCTCTCGGGCCGGCTCCCCGCCGAGGGCCCGGGCGTCGAGATCGAGGTCGTCGAGGGCGCCGAGCCGCTCAAGGCGTTCGGCCTGTTCAACGTGCTGGAGGAGCTGCGCAACGCGGGCGCCGAGGCCATGGAGGTCAACGGCGTGCGCCTCGTGGCGAGCAGCTACTTCGAGGACACCTCCGACGGCGTGGTCGTCGACGGGCAGGTGATCTCGTCCCCGTACCGGTGGACCGCGATCGGCGACCCGTCGACGCTCGAGACCGCGCTCGAGATCCCCGGCGGCGCCATGGCGTCCCTGCGCGCCGACGGCGCGCGCACCACCGTCACCCAGCAGGACCGGGCCGAGGTCTCCGCGACCGTCGAGCCCCGCGCACCCCGGTACGCGACCCCCGTCCCCGCCGACGAGTGACCCGGCTTCCCGCGGGCCCACGGGCCGGGGTAGGTTGGGACGACCGAGGGTCGCACGCACCGCGTGACCTGCAGGTGTAGTAGTTTTCGAGCACCAGTTTCCCGCACCCGGGGCTCGCCCCCCGGTGCGGTTTCCGAGCTCGAGCACGACGTGCGTGAGCCCCGAGGAGGCGTGATGAGTGTCCCAGGCGGTCCTGAGGTGCCGAACCGGGCGACCAGCGACACGACGGTCAGCTTCGGCCGGATCGAGGCCCCGATCGAGGAGGGCGTGCAGCCCGGGGGCCTGAGCCCCGAGGAGCACGCCGCCGTCGCCGCCCTGCCCCGCCACTCGGCCCTGCTCATCATGCAGCGCGGCCCCGGCCAGGGCTCGCGCTTCCTCCTCGACGCCGAGCGCACCGTCGCCGGGCGCTCCGAGCACGCCGACATCTTCCTCGACGACGTCACCGTGTCACGCAAGCACGCCGAGTTCGTGCGCGAGGGCGAGCACTTCGTCGTGCGCGACGTCGGGTCCCTCAACGGCACCTACGTGAACCGCAGCCGGATCGACGCCGTCGCGCTCGGCACGGGCGACGAGGTCCAGATCGGCAAGTACCGGCTCACGTTCCACGCCAGCCCGCACGCGGCGGCGTCGGCGGGCGGCGCGGCCTCCCCGTCGTGAACATGTCGACCGGCGCCGCGCACGCCACGGCCCCGGAGCCCGCGGACGGGCCCGAACCGTGGCCCCAGGGGATCTCGCGCCGCGCGACCATGCGCATCTCCGACGTGCTGCGCGCGCTGCGGGCCGAGTTCCCCCACGTCAGCCACTCCAAGCTGCGCTTCCTCGAGGAGCAGGGCCTCATCGAGCCGGTGCGGACCGCGTCCGGCTACCGCCAGTACAGCCCCGCCGACGTCGAGCGCCTGCGCTTCGTGCTCGTCGAGCAGCGTGACCGCTACCTGCCGCTGAAGGTCATCAAGGACCGTCTCGCCGCGCTCGACGCCGGGACCGACGCCGAGACGCTCGCCCCCCGCCTCGCGACCACCGACGGCGAGCCCGGGTCGGCCGCCGTCCGCCAGCGCTACACCGTCGACGCGCTCGTCTCGGCCGCCGGGGTCGAGCGCGAGCTCGTCGAGGGCCTCATCGAGGCCGGCGTGCTCCGCCAGGCACCGGGCGGGCAGCTCGACGCGCGCTCGCTCGACGTCGTCGTGCTCGCCGCCGGCCTCGCGGACTACGGCATCGAGCCCCGCCACCTGCGCTCCCTGCGCACCGCCGCCGACCGCCACGTGAGCCTCGTGCAGCAGGTCGTCTCGCCGTGGCGCGGGCAGCAGAGCCCGTCCGCGCGCGCCCACGCCGGCACCGTCGCGTCCGAGGTCGGCGAGCTGTGCGCGCAGTTGCACACCGTCTTCGTGCGCCAGGGCGTCGACGACCTCACCCGCTGACGCCCGCACCCGCCCCGCCGCACCTCCCGCGACGCCCTCCGCGTGTCGCGCGCACGCCCGGTGCGCACCCCCTGCCGGATGCCGGGCGGAGTCGTACGGTGGTGGAGTGAGCGACGACGTCCCGATGGTCCCGGTGGAGGTGCTGGGGGTCCGTCAGCAGCAGCGCGACCAGGAGATCGTGGTGCTGCTGCTCGACGACGCGTCCGAGCTCGTGGTGCCGATCGTCATCGGCCCGCGGGAGGCGAGCGCGATCGCCATGGCGCAGGCAGGGCTGCCCACGCCGCGGCCCATGACGCACGACCTGCTGCGGGACCTGCTCGACGCGGTGGGCGTGCGGCTCGAGCGGGCGGAGATCGTCGCCCTCGACGGCGGCATCTTCTTCGCCGAGCTCGTGCTCAGCAACGGCGTGCGGCTCGACTCGCGCGCGTCGGACGCGATCGCCGTCGCGGTGCGCACCGGGAGCCCGGTGCTGTGCTCGGCGGAGGTCGTGGCGACGGCGGGCGTCGAGGTCGTCGACGTCGCGCAGCAGGAGGAGGTCGAGAAGTTCCGCGACTTCCTCGACCACGTCCAGCCCGAGGACTTCTCGGTGGACGAGTAGAGCGGTCCCGGTGCGCGGCGGCCCGACCCTCGGGTCGTGGTCGAGGCTTCGGGACACACCGGACAAGACAGACCTTCGACCTCAGGTCGAGGGTTCAGCGGTCGGCGCGACGACGTGGCGGGCGCGACACGCCCGCACGCCCGGGGCGTCGGTCGTTGACGGCCCCCGACGGCGCCCATAGTTTGGTCGTGACATCACCCCAGGAGGCGACAGTGAACAGCAGCGGTGAGGCGAGCGTCGGTGTCGGCGCGGCAGTTCCGCAGGGCGCGCAGGGCCTCCTCTTCGGGGAGGACATCACCGAGCAGGACACCACGACCGGCTACCGCGGCCCGACGGCATGCCGCGCGGCAGGCATCACGTACCGCCAGCTCGACTACTGGGCCCGCACCGGCCTCGTCGAGCCCACCGTCCGCCCGGCGTCCGGCTCGGGCTCGCACCGCCTGTACAGCTTCCGCGACATCCTCGTGCTCAAGGTCGTCAAGCGCCTGCTCGACACCGGGGTGTCGCTCCAGCAGATCCGCACGGCCGTCGAGCACCTGCGCGAGCGCGGCGTGGACGACCTGGCGCAGATCACCCTCATGAGCGACGGCGCGAGCGTCTACGAGTGCACCTCGCCCGACGAGGTCGTGGACCTCGTCCAGGGCGGCCAGGGCGTGTTCGGGATCGCCGTCGGGCGCGTGTGGCGCGAGGTCGAGGGCACGCTCGCCGAGCTGCCGACCGAGTCCCTCGAGGACGAGGACGGCACCGCGACGAGCCCGCAGGACGAGCTCGCCCAGCGCCGTCAGGCCCGCACCGCGGGCTGACCCCTCGCCCGGCCGGACCACGGGCGGACCGACCGCGAGCGCCGGGGCACCCCCGCGAGGCGTGTGGACCTCGTCACAGCGGGTGCGGTGACCCGTCCGGCGACGCCGTGGGAGGATCGCCCGGTACGCGGTGCGTGGCGCCCTCCCCGGCCCGACGACGCCGCCACGCTCGACGGATGGAGTGCCGGTGTTCTCGAAGGTCCTGGTCGCCAACCGCGCGGAGATCGCCGTCAGGGCGTTCCGCGCCGCCTACGAGCTGGGGGCCCGCACCGTCGCGGTGTTCCCGCAGGAGGACCGCAACTCCGAGCACCGGCTCAAGGCCGACGAGGCGTACCTCATCGGGGAGCCCGGTCACCCGGTGCGGGCGTACCTGGACATCGAGGAGATCGTGCGCGTCGCCCGGGAGGCGGGCGCGGACGCCGTCTACCCGGGGTACGGGTTCCTCTCGGAGAACCCCGACCTGGCGCGGGCGTGCGCGGAGGCGGGGCTGACGTTCGTCGGGCCGCCGCCGGAGGTGCTCGAGCTCGCGGGCAACAAGGTGCGGGCGCTCAAGGCGGCGCGCGAGGCGGGCCTGCCGGTGCTCGCGTCGAGCGAGCCGTCGGCGGACGTCGACGAGCTCGTCGCGGCCGCGGACGAGATCGGGTTCCCGGTGTTCGTCAAGGCGGTCGCGGGTGGTGGCGGTCGCGGGATGCGGCGCGTCGACGTGCGCGAGGACCTACCCGAGGCGCTGGCGGCGGCGATGCGCGAGGCGGACGGCGCATTCGGCGACCCGACGGTGTTCCTGGAGCAGGCGGTGCTGCGGCCGCGGCACATCGAGGTGCAGATCCTGGCGGACGGCGCGGGGAACGTCGTGCACCTGTACGAGCGGGACTGCTCGTTGCAGCGTCGTCACCAGAAGGTCATCGAGATCGCGCCGGCGCCGAACCTCGACCCGGCGGTCCGGGACGCGCTGTGCGCGGACGCGGTGCGGTTCGCGCGGCACATCGGGTACCAGAACGCGGGCACGGTCGAGTTCCTCGTCGACACGGTGGGCGAGCGTGCGGGGCAGCACGTGTTCATCGAGATGAACCCGCGCATCCAGGTGGAGCACACGGTGACCGAGGAGGTCACGGACGTCGACCTGGTGTCCGCGCAGATGCGGATCGCGGCGGGCGAGACGCTGGGGGACCTGGGCATCCGGCAGGAGGACGTGCGCGTCAACGGCGCGGCCCTGCAGACCCGGATCACGACGGAGGACCCGGCGAACGGGTTCCGTCCCGACACGGGCCGGATCATCGCCTACCGGTCCCCGGGCGGGGCGGGCGTCCGGCTCGACGGGGCGACGGCGACGGCGGGGTCGGTCGTGTCGGGCCACTTCGACTCGATGCTGGTGAAGCTCACGTGCCGGGGGCGGGACTTCCCGACGGCGGTGCGGCGCGCGCGTCGCGCGCTGGCGGAGTTCCGCATCCGCGGCATCCGGACGAACATCCCGTTCCTGCAGGCGGTCCTCGCCGACCCGGAGTTCGTCGCGGGCAACGTGGCGACGTCGTTCATCGACGAGCGGCCCGAGCTGCTCGCCGCGCGCGAGAGCGCGGACCGGGGCACGCGCCTGCTCGCGTACGTGGGGGACACCACCGTCAACCGGCCGCACGGGGAGCCGCGGGTCACGAGCGACCCGGCGGCGAAGCTGCCGCCGTTCGACCTGACGGTCGAGCCCCCGCCCGGGTCGCGCCAGCAGCTCCTCGAGCTCGGCCCGGAGGGGTTCGCGCGGGCGCTGCGGGGCGAGCAGCTGCTGCGCGTCACGGACACGACGTTCCGCGACGCGCACCAGTCGCTGCTCGCGACGCGCGTGCGCACGCACGACCTGGCGGCCGTCGCTCCGTACGTGGCGCGGGCGACGCCGCAGCTGTGGTCGGTCGAGGCGTGGGGCGGGGCGACGTACGACGTCGCGCTGCGCTTCCTCGGGGAGGACCCGTGGGAGCGGCTCGCGACCCTGCGTGCCGCGATGCCGAACCTCGCGATCCAGATGCTCCTGCGCGGGCGCAACACGGTTGGGTACACGCCGTACCCGACGCGCGTCACGGAGGCGTTCGTCGAGGAGGCCGCGGCGACGGGCATCGACGTGTTCCGCATCTTCGACGCGCTCAACGACGTCGACCAGATGCGTCCGGCGATCGAGGCCGTGCGCGCGACCGGCACGACGGTCGCGGAGGTCGCGCTGTGCTACACGGGCAACCTGCTCGACCCGGCCGAGGACCTGTACACGCTCGACTACTACCTGCGCCTCGCGGACCGCATCGTCGACGCCGGTGCGCACGTCCTCGCGATCAAGGACATGGCCGGGCTGCTGCGCCCCGCCGCCGCGAGCCGGCTCGTGACCGCGCTGCGCGAACGGTTCGACCTGCCGGTGCACCTGCACACCCACGACACGTCCGGCGGTCAGATGGCCACGCTGCTCGCCGCCGCCGCGGCGGGCGTCGACGCGGTCGACGCCGCGAGCGCCGCGATGGCGGGGACGACGAGCCAGCCGCCGCTGTCGGCGCTGGTCGCCGCGCTGGAGCACACCGAGCGCGACACCGGGCTGTCGCTGGCGGCGGTCGCGGACCTCGAGCCGTACTGGGAGGCGGTGCGCCGCGTGTACGCGCCGTTCGAGTCGGGTCTGCCCGGTCCGACAGGGCGCGTGTACGAGCACGAGATCCCGGGCGGTCAGCTGTCGAACCTGCGTCAGCAGGCGATCGCGCTGGGTCTGGGGGACCGGTTCGAGCAGATCGAGGCGATGTACGCGGCCGCGGACCGGATCCTGGGGCGGCTGGTGAAGGTGACGCCGTCGTCGAAGGTCGTGGGCGACCTCGCGCTGCACCTCGTGGCAGCGGGCGCGGACCCGGCGGAGTTCGCGGCGGACCCGCAGTCGTTCGACATCCCGGACTCCGTGGTCGGGTTCCTGGGCGGCGAGCTGGGCGACCCGCCCGGCGGCTGGCCGGAGCCGTTCCGGTCGCGCGCGCTCGCCGGCCGTGCGGCGCGCGCGGGGGTCACGCCGCTCTCGGCCGAGGACGAGGCGGAGCTCGCCCAGGAGGGCGAGGTGCGCCGTCGTCGGCTCAACCACCTGCTCTTCGCGGGGCCGACGAAGGAGTTCGAGCAGGTCCGGCAGGCGTACGGGGACGTGTCGGTGCTCGACACCCCCACGTACCTGTACGGGCTGGAGCCGGGCCAGGAGGTCGCGGTCGCGCTCGGCAGGGGCGTGCGCCTGCTCGTGGGCCTCGAGGCGATCGGCACGCCCGACGAGCGCGGGATGCGCACGGTGATGTTCACCCTCAACGGCCAGCTGCGCCCGATCCAGGTGCGCGACCGCGCGGTGGACGTGGACGCGCGCACCGCCGAGAAGGCGGACCCGACCCAGCCGGGCCAGGTCGCGGCGCCGTTCGCGGGTGCGGTGACGCCGGTCGTCGTCGTGGGCGACGTCGTCGAGGCGGGGCAGACGGTCGCGACCGTCGAGGCGATGAAGATGGAGGCGGCGATCACGACGCCCGTCGCGGGCACGGTCCAGCGGGTCGCGATCGGCGCGGTGCAGCAGCTGGAGGGCGGCGACCTCGTCCTCGTGGTGGGCTGAGGGGCCGGGCCCCGCACGGGCGGGGCGGGCAAGGACGACTCGAGGAGGTTCCATGCAGGTCACGTTCCACGGGCACGCGTGCGTCACGGTGCGCCACGGCGGTCAGGTCGTCGCCATCGACCCGGGCACGTTCAGCGACGCCGCGGCCGCGCTGGCGGACGCCGGCACGGTGCTCCTCACCCACCAGCACCCCGACCACGTGGACACCGGCGCCCTCGGCGACGCCCTCGCGGCCCGGCCGGAGCTCACGGTGTGGGCGCCCGAGGAGGTGGCCGCCGCGGTGCGTCCCGCGCTGCCCGACGGCGCGGCGTCGCGCGTGCACGTCGTCGCGCCGGGGGACGGCCTGGACCTCGGCGGCCTGGAGGTCGTGGTGGGCGGCGGCCGGCACGCGGTGATTCACCCGGACGTCCCGCGGATCGCGAACGTCACGTACCTCGTGCGCGGGGACGGGGCGACGCTCCTGCACCCAGGCGACTCGTTCGACGCCCCGGACGCGGGCGTGCTGGGCGGGCAGCGGCTCGACGTGCTGCTCGCGCCCGTCTCGGCGCCGTGGCTCAAGCTCGCCGAGACGATCGACTTCGTGCGCGCGCTCGACCCGCGGGTCGTGGTGCCGGTGCACGACGCGCTGCTGTCGGACGTCGGGCACGGCCTCGTGAACCGGCTCCTGGGCGAGCAGCGCACCGGCGGCACGTACGAGTACCGACCCCTGGCGACCGGGGAGTCGATCGACGTCGCCGCGGGCGCCCTGGACGGCGCGGCCGGGGTCGTCGCGCGCGAGCTGCGCGACGAGCACCCCGAGTTCGGGGAGGTCGCGCTGCTCGAGACCGACGAGACCGTGCCGCCGCGGCCGGAGGAGGAGGCGGCCGACGTGCTGCGCTCCGACCCGGCCCGCTGAGCCGCGGACCCCGCCCGCCGTCGTCGTCGCCCTCCGGCGGCGGCGACGGTGGTGCTGCTAGAGCAGCGGGCGCAGGGGAGTGAGGACGATCTCGCTGAGCTTCGCCGCCACCGAGCGGGAGTCCCACTCGTCGAGCGTCAGCTCGCGCGAGTTCGACAGGTCGACCTCGAAGACCTTCTCCATCTGCTCGGCCACTCCCGGGTCCGTGATCTCGAGGTTCACCTCGTAGTTCCCCGTGAGGGACAGCCGGTCGATGTTCGCCGTGCCGATCGTGGTCCACGCGCCGTCGATGGTCGCGGTCTTCGCGTGCACCATGGCGTTGCGGTACAGGTGGATGCGGACCCCGCCCTTGAGCAGCGCCGTGTACAGGCCGCGCGACAGCCAGTCCGCGAGCACGTGGTTCGAGCGCTCGGGCACGAGGACCCGCACGTCGACGCCGCGCGCCGCGGCCGCGAGCAGCGCGGCCAGGATCTCCCGGTCGGGGATGAAGTACGCCTGCGTGATGTAGACGTGCGAGCTCGCGCGGTCGATCGCGTCGAGGTAGATCCCGCGGATCGGGAACACCAGGTGCGCCGGCGCGTTGCGGGCCGCGCGCAGCCGCGGCTCCCAGTGCACCGACCCCGGGTCGGCGAGCAGCGGCTGGTCCGACGCGCGGTTCGCGTTCCAGAAGTCGACGAACGCGTTGCGCAGCTCCCACGCGCTCGGCCCCACGAGGCGCACGTGCGTGTCGCGCCACTGCGTCGCGTACAGGGCGCCGATGTTGTACCCGCCCACGAAGGCGATCTCGTCGTCGACGACGAGGATCTTGCGGTGGTCGCGGCCGGACTTGCGCACGTTGAGCATGAGCACGCCCGGGCGGAACACCGGGTACCGGATGACGTGGATCGGCTCGGGCAGGTCGAAGAACGCCTGCGGGACGACGAGGTTCGCGAAGCCGTCGTACACGACGAACACCTCGACGCCGCGCTCGCTCGCCTCGACGAGCGCCTGCTTGAACTCCTCGCCGAGCGCGTCGGCCTTCCAGATGTACGTCTCGAGCAGGATGCGGCGCCGCGCGCCGCGGATCGCGCCGAGCATCTCCCGGTACACGTCCTCGCCGTACGTGAAGACGGTCGTCGTGGTGCCCGCGACCTCGACGTCGGCGGGGGCCGAGCGCGGGAACGACGCCTCGGTGGCGTTGCGGCGCTTGCGGATCGCGTCCGCGGTGACGAGCACGCCCGCGACCGTCACGGGCGCCGCGACGGCGACCACGAGCGCACGGGAGAGCAGACGGCGGGCGGTGCGCAGGGCGGAGTCGGCGGACAGGTGCACGCACTCACCGTAGCGGGCGGCACCCCGGGCGCGACCGGAAGACGGTCGCGCCGCGGGTGAGATCCCGCACGGGCCGTCCCCGGCGCGTCCCCGGGCTGTCCTCGGTGCGTCCCTGGGCTGTCCTCGGTGCGTCCTCAGTGCGAGCGCAGCGCGCGGACCAGCTCCGCCTTGCGCATGGAGGACCGCCCCTCGATGCCGATCTCCGCGGCGCGCTTGCGCAGCTTCTCGACGGTCCAGTCCTCGTAGTCGCCGGCCTTGCCGCCCTTGCGGCCCACGCTCGAGCGCGACGAGCCGGCCGCGGCGTTCGCGATGCGGGCCGCCTTCTCCTTCGAGTCGCCCTCGTCCCGCAGCTTCTCGTACAGGTCGGGGTCCTTCACGCTCGGACCCGGGTCACGCTTCGGCACGACGGCCTCCTTCACCTCGGTCCGGCGGCCCGGACGGCTGCGCCGGTCTCCCGACAGGTTCTCGCCCTCGGCGCCCTCTCGCACGCGGACGCCTCCGACCGCGCGGACGTCGCTCCAGCACGACGACGCGCGACGACCCTGCGTCCACGTGCCCCACGTACCCCGCCAGGGCGGTGAACCCCGACGGGTCGCCGTCGCCGACGACGTCCCAGCGCACGTCCCCGTCCTCGAGCCAGAGGGCGACCGTCCGCGAGCGCCGCGACGAACCGTCGGGGACGACCAGGGCGAGCGTGGCGCCGTCGGTGAACGCGGCCGCGACGCCCCGGGTGAGATCGACCCGGACGCCCGTGGTGCCCGGGCCGTCGTCCGCCGTCGTGGTGGTGCTCCCGGGCGCCGTGACGACGCCCGGCGCGGCAGGGCGACCGGCGGGGGAGCTGCGCGGCCACGACCACACGGGCTCGCCCGAGCGCGCGTCCAGGGCGACGACGCGCTCACCGGTGACGACGACAGCGCGGTCGGCGGCGAGCGCGACGACCTGGGCGACGGGCTGTGCGAGGCGCCACCGCTCGCGCAGCCCGTCGCCGGTGCCGTCCGCGGCCGCGAGGGCGCGCACGCCGTCGGCGGTGGCGACCAGCCACGGGGCCGCGTCGTCCTCGGGGCCGACGAGCGGCCGCAGGAGCCGACCGTCGACGGCGGCGAGCACCGCCGCGTCCGGGGCGACGCGCTCGGTCGTCGCCTCCCGCCCCGGCGGCAGCACGCGGGTGCGCAGGAACGTCCCGTCGGGCAACGGGACGACGTCGGTCGTGACGGCCGGGCCTGGCGCGTCGAGACGGGTACCCCCAGCGGTGAGGACGGCGCTGACGCGACAGCCCCGCACGACGAGCAGGCCGTCCTCGACGGTGGCGGCGGCCTGCCCGGCGACCTGGGGCCGGCACATCGGGGTGCGTTCCGCGTCGTCGGGCGGGACGTCGTGCCGCCAGCGCACGCGCGCCGTGCGGGCGTCCTGGAGCGCGAGGTGCACGACCCCACCGGTGCGGGCCCACCGCAGCACGGTCCCGTCGGGCGCGGGGACCGCGCGGCCGAGCGTGTCGCCCAGCGGCACCGGCCCGGTGACCGGGCCGTCGGGGCCGACGACGTGCGCGACCGGGGCGAGCGCGGGTCCCGTGAGGCACACGAGCACGTCGGTCACCGGGCCCGCCGACTCGTCGGGGGTCGGTCCGCACGTGGCGGTGGCGTCGAGAGCGAGCCAGCGCCGGTCGCCCGAGGCGGCGTCGCGCCCTTCGACCCCGGCGGCGGTAATCGTGACGACCACCTCGTCGACGACGGCGACGCGCGGGGTGGCGGCGTCCGCGGACCAGGCGGGGGCCGGGGGCACGGCGAGCGAGCGGACGGCGCCGGGGTGGGCGAGGCGGGCCTGCTCCGCCGTCAAGGCGCGCCACGAGCCGACGGCGCCGAGCGCGACGGCGAGCGCGAGCAGGGGCGCTCCGACGCGCGCGAGGAGGGCGCGTCGTCGGGCAGGGGCCGCGCGCCCGGGTGCCCCCTCCGCGGGTGTGCCGCGCCCGCCCGGCGCGGGCTCGTCGTCGGGGACGAGCTCCACCCGGTGGAGCGGGGCCATGCCTGTGACGCTACGCCCCGCCCGGCCGGGTGTCAGCGCCCCTGAGGGCACGCCCGCGTACGGGGCGGTCAGGCCTCGCTGGGTTCGAGCGCCGCGGAGAGCGGGTGGGCCCGGATCGCGGCCGCGAGCTCGCCCTCGATGCGGTCGAGGTAGACGCCGGTGGTCGCGATGGACGCGTGCCCGAGGAGCTCCGCGACGACCTTGACGTCCCAGCCCTCCGCGGCGAGCAGCGTCGCGGTCGTGTGGCGCAGCGCGTGCGGCGTCGCCTCGCGGCGGTACTGCGCGGGCATGCGCTCGACGCAGCGCCGCAGCAGCCCGCGCACGGCCTGGGCGTCGATCCGGCGGCCTCGCCATGACAGCAGGAGGGCGCGCTGCGCGTCCGGGTCGTCGGGCCGGCGGGCGAGGAGCGTCGGGCGCAGGCGCGCGAGGTACTCCTCGAGCGCGTCCGCGAGCGGGGGAGAGAGCGTGACGGTGCGGACGTGGCCGCCCTTGCCCTGGATGCGCCACCGCGTCTGGTCCGGCTCGCGGGAGAAGTCGTCGAGGTTCGCCCGCTCGAGCTCGGACACGCGCGGGCCGAGGACGAGGAGGAGCGCGACGACGAGGCGGTCGCGGAGCTGGAGGTCCTGGTCGCGGCGCGAGACGGCGGGCTCCCCGGGCGCGCGGGCGGCGGACACCTCGAGCAGCGACGCCGCCGAGCCCGCGGACAGCGCGGTGCGCGCGACGCGCAGCCCGTCGCGCAGGCGGGCCGGGGGAGCGGCCCACTGCATCGGGTCTGCCTGCACCCAGCCCTCGCGCGCGGCGTGCGCGAAGAAGCGCGTCACCGACTGCCGGAACCGGTTCACCGTCGCTGCCGAGCGGCCCGTGCTGCCGGGCTTGCGCGACGCGTCGGCGTACCGGCCGTCGGGCGTGGTTTGGTAGCGCAGCAGCACGTCGTCGACGTCCTCGCCCGTGACGTCGTCCAGGACCCGGGCGGGTCCCGCGAGGCGCGCGAACTCCGCGACGTCCCGCTCGTAGCTGCGGCGCGTCGTGGGGGACAGGATGCCGCGCAGGGTCTGCGCGGCGACGGACGCGAGATAGCGGTCGGCTGCCTCGGCGACGGTGATCCGCTCGAGGCGGGGCGGGGCGACCATGGTGCGGGCCTCCTGGGGGACGGGTCGCCGTCAGCCTAGGACGCGCCACCCACAGCGCTGCCCGCCTGCGGCGCGCTGACCTGCACCGACGCTCTCGTGGTCGTCAGCCGCGCGCCTCGGTGCCCGCGGCGAGGTGCGCGACGTCGCCCAGGGCGACGACGGCGCGATTGTGGAAGTAGCCGTCCTCGCGCAGCGTCGTGATGCTGCCCGAGGGCACCGGGAAGGCGACGTGCCCCGCGGCGTCGACGGGCATGCCGATCCAGGCCGCGACGACGAACGTGGCGGCGAAGCCGTGCGTCACGACGACCTGGTGGTCCACGTCCCGGCGCAGGAGGTCCGTCGTCGCCGCGTACACGCGCAGCGCGACGTCGAGGCGGGTCTCGGCGCCGGCGACACCGACGTCGTGCCGCAAGCGGTCGCCCGTCGCGGGCGGCGGGACGAACCGTGCGTCGAGCCACGCCTGGGGGCGACCGCCTGCCTCGCCGTAGGACGACTCGCGCAGCCGCGGGTCGAGGCGCACCGCCACGCCGAGCGCGTCGGCGATCGCGGTCGCGGTGCGGCGCGTGCGCAGGAGGTCGGACGTGACGACGTCCGTGCTGGCACCGGCCGGGACACGCGCGCGCAGCGCCGCCGCGACGAGGTGCGCCTGCCGCTGCCCGGCGGGGGTGAGGTCGGAGTCGTGCTGGCCGCCGACGAGTCCGTCGACGTGGTGCGTCGCCTCCGGGTGGGTCACGACGTGCACGGTGCGCTCGCGCACACCGACGAGGTCTGGCAGCGGGGGAGGGAGGAGTGGTCGGGGAGCGTCGGGCACCGGGACAGGGTGGCACACACTCCGGGAGGACGGCGGTGGCGAGGGGAGCGTCGTGGTGGAGGGTGTGCACCGCGGCGCACGGGGAGCCTCGCCTGGAGCGGGGACCGATGGCTCCCGGCGCACCCGACAGCGGGAGAGCGACCCGAGAAGCGGCGGACGACCTGATGCGCAGTCACCGCGGGCACTCGTGCGTCACCATGGTGTTGACCTAAACACAATTGTTTGGGGCCTATGTCCGATTCTAGGCATCGTATCCGATGGTGCGGTCCCGAACCACCCGGCGGCTGCGGGGCGCTGCGACGCGTCGCGGTGAGCTCGCGGACGACGGCCGGTCGGCATACTCGTCGGCATCGCTCGTGGGCCGGGCTTGCACGGGGGACACCGTGCGCCAGGTCCACACGCCGGCCGCCGCGAGACCGCCGATGGCGCCGACCAGGAGGAACGCCAGGACGGTCAGCACGAGCACCGGCAGCCAGGCGAGCGTCGCGCACGTCGTCAGGACGCGTCCAGACCGACGGGCGTCCGGTGCGACGGCGGTGAAGACCGACGTCGCCGATCCTGAAGTCACCGAGACGGAATCTGAGGAGGTCGGTGCGACCGTCGCGTCGATGCCGGTCCGCGACGCACGCTGCAGGGATCGCGCGGCGCGGCCAGTCGCGCGGCGGTCGGCGTTGCCGATGGCCGGGGCGAGAAGCTGCGGTGCGTACGTCGTTGTGCTCATGACGAAGGGGAGCCCACCAGGGTGCTTCGTGATGCGCGGGAGGGCGCTTCCTTCCCACGTAATGACATAATGTACATTATCGGCGCCCTGATGGTGAGTGTTATCCATGGATCGACAGGCTCCTGCCAGCACGGTCCGGAGCCTGTCGACGGTTTCCTCTGACATCATCGCCGCATGGAGCTCTTGTGCCGCCGGTGCCATCGAAGCGTGCGCGTCGGCGCGGCCGAGTGCGAGACGTTCGAGCGGATGCACTACGTCTGCTTCCACTACGAGTTCGAGCACCAGGACTTTGACGTCGACGAAAGCTGCGGACTGGCTGGCTGCCCCTCTGAGGCGAACGGCTCCGGCCGGCGGACGGTCATCGCGACGGCCCGAGCCTTGGCGACCGCCGCAGCTGCCGACGAGCCTTGGAGCAACCGTTCCCTCCACGAGTACCTCGAGGCGCTCGCGCGCTGGCTCGAGAGCTCAGACGCGTACTACCGCAACGATGCCGACCGCAGGACCACACCTCCCAACGGGTGGGCGGTCGTCGACGATGCCCTGCGCGCTGCTGCGACGCACGAATGAAGACACGTTGCCTCACGCGCGCGCCCGGACATCCGTTTAGCCCATCGCGTTGCCGGGCGGTTCCAGGACCTCACGAACGACTTTCCCTGGCCTTGGCACGCTGCTGACCTAGACGAGCAGGTCGCCGAGGGTCGTTCCACGGGACGCAACAGGCACGTGAGGCGCGACGGTGCCAACTACTCCCCCGGCGCCCTCGTCGAGCAGAGGTGCGGCCGAGAGCCCCGAGCACCGCGACCTTTCGACGGCGTCCTGCGGGTTTTCGGGTGTGTACTGGCCCTATGGGATCCGCCGGCCTGGAACCGTCCACCCGCTGCGCGATCGACGCGGTCACCGCGCTGCGTCTCGTGCTCGACGACGTGACCCTCGGTGCGCGCCGCCCGCTCGTCGGGCCGTCCGTCCTGCGCAGCCACGCGCTGTCGATGCTGTACCAGGACGTGCGCCGCGGCGCCCTCGACGAGAAGACGGCGCGCGAGCGTCTCGAGGGTGTCGCCTCCCTGCGGATCCGCCTGCTCGGTGACCGCGTCTCGCGCGCGACGGCGTTCCGCATCGCGCGCGAGCTCGACGCCGACGACACGGCCGTCGCCGAGTACGTCGCCGTCGCGACGCTCCAGGCCGACGTCCTCGTGGCCGGTGACGAGCAGGTCGCCGCCGCGGCGGATGGTCGCATCCCCCTCGTCGCGTACGAGGACCTCCTGGGCTGAGGCGCTCGGGCGCTCGTGTCCCGCGCCCTTCTGGTCGCCCCGTCCGAGCCGGGCCCGGGGTCAGTCGTCGAACACGTGCCAGCAGATCGCGCTGCGACGCCGCTGGTCGTCGAGCACGAGCTCGCGCAGCTCGGCCGGGATGCGCCCGCGCTGCCGGTCCCGTTCCGCGAGGCGCGCCGCCTCGGCGTCCTCCCCCCGTGCTGCGGCGTCCGCGGCAGCCGCGCGGATCGCGTACGCCGCCGCGCCCAGCCCGTGAGCGGCGACGTGCGCCACGGCGACGGCCTGACCGGCCGCGAGCGCCGCGTACTTGACGGGTGCGGTCTGGCCGCGGCCGGCGGCGTTGGCGACGAAGGCGGTGGTGTGGGCGGTCTTCATGGGGACGTCGCCGCGGATCCAGGCGCGGGCGACGTCGAGGGCGTCCCGGGGTCGGGTGTCGTCGGGTCGTGCGCGTTCGAAGATCGGCAGGACGTGCTCGACGCAGTCGACGGCCCACCGGGCGATCTGGTGGTGGTGCTCGTCGGTGAGGGTGCCTCCGCGTCGGATGGTGACGAGGCGGGGGTCTCGGTCGGTGGGCAGGATCGGCATGGTGCGATGCTCCCCCGGCCCGGTGTCGGGGCACCAGCCCTGGGAGCGCGCGGGGCTGGCGGCCGGGGGTGCTCTGGTGGGGCGAGGGCCGGGCGGCGTACGGTGCGAACGTCCCCGTTCGTCGTCCGTCCGGGAGGTGCTGGCGCCTCTCCCCCGGGCTGGGACCCTCGTGCCGTGTCGTCGGCGCGACGGGTCCTCTCCCCCGGGTCTCGCGTGTCCTGTCGGGCGGGCCGTTCTCGAGGAGGCGCTCATGGTCCGGTTCACCCGTTCTG
The DNA here is from genome assembly GCF_049538415.1 of Cellulosimicrobium sp. AB352. Classification (NCBI taxonomy): domain Bacteria; kingdom Bacillati; phylum Actinomycetota; class Actinomycetes; order Micrococcales; family Promicromonosporaceae; genus Cellulosimicrobium; species Cellulosimicrobium sp. AB352. The sequence goes on from NZ_JBMVFX010000011.1 coordinate 86,611, forward strand.
ACGATCTGCGCGGTGCGACGTTCGAGGGTGTGGACCTGCGGGGTGCGCGGTTCGTGGAGCCGGACCTGTCCGGGGTCGTGGTGCGGGGTGCGCAGGTGGACGGTCTGGACGTCGACGCGCCGTGGTTGTCGGACGGGGATGCTCCGGTGCTGGTGAACGGGGTGGACGTGCGGGGGTTCGTGGAGGCGGAGCTGGACCGGCGGTTCCCGGGCCGGGAGCTGCGGCGGACAGCGGATCCGGAGGGTCTGCGGGTGGCGTGGGCGGCGCTGGAGTCCACGTGGGTGGCGACGCTGGAGCGGGTGGCGGCGCTGCCTGTGAGCGCCGTGGACGTGTCGGTGGGCGGTGAGTGGTCGTTCGCGCAGACGGTGCGGCACCTGGTGCTGGCGACGGACGCGTGGCTGGGGCGTGCGATGCTGGGGGTGGAGCAGCCGTTCCATCCTCTGGGGCAGCCGGGCCCCCAGGCGGCGGAGGACGGGTTGGACCTGTCGCTGTTCGCTGTGGGGACTCCGTCGTTCGGGGAGGTGCTGGAGGCGCGGGCGGGCCGGGTGGCGATGGTGCGGGACTTCCTGGCGGGGGTGACGCCGGAGTCGTTGCGGGTGGTGCGTCGCAACCCGTGGTCGCCGGAGTATCCGGAGACGACGTTGTCGTGCGTGCACGTGATCCTGGAGGAGGAGTGGGAGCACCACCGGTTCGCGGTGCGGGACCTGGCTGTGGTCGAGGCGTCGTTGGCGGGGTGAGCGCGGGCGTTCCTGCTGTGGCGCGTGGGGTCAGGCGGTGTCGGACACCTGGGCGGCGAGGTTGGGGGTGAGCCGGGTGAGGTCGGGGTCGGTGGGGAGCCCGTCGGGGACGAGGGTGGCGGTGACGAGGGTCTGGGCGTCTCCGTACTCCACGCGGAGGTGGCCGTCGTCGAGGTCGGTGACGAGGCCGCAGGTGGAGGCTCCGGCGTCGTCGCCCGGGGTGTCGCCTTCGACAACGATGACGAGGCAGACGACGTCCTGCCCGTCGCGGGTGCCCGACCCGGCGTAGAAGGTGGCGCCGTCGAGCTCGCCGAGGCGTCGTGCCGTGCCGGGGTCCATCTCGTCGGGCGTCATCGTGTCGGCGAGGTCGTCGTCAGGGGTGGCTGGGTCGGCGAGGCGGGTGACGAGGTCCTGGGGTGTCACGGGCCCGGAGCAGGCGGCGAGGGCCAGGAGCGCGGCGCCGACGAGGAGGACGGGTCGGGTCCGGCGGCGGGACAGGTCCATCGAGGATGGATATCACGTCGCGGGGGCTGGTCGGGGTGGGCGCCGGTACACGGACACGTGGGAGGGCGACTCTGCAGTGAACGGCTCCCCCGCCCATCCGGCGTGGCGGGTCTCGAGCTCGAGGCCGGCGAGGCGGGCCATGAGGTCGAGCTCGGGGGGCCAGACGTACCGGTGGGGTGTGCGGCCCACGGTGGCGTGGCCGTCGTCGTCGAACCGGACGTGGTGGGACACGACGCGCTGGTGCAGGACGTCGTAGGTGTCGACGCCGAGGTGGCCGGGCTCGGCGAGCCAGACGGTCGCGGTGCGCCCCGGCGGCAGGGCGCGCAGCTCGGGGACCCAGAGCTCGACGACGAACCGACCTCCTGGGGCGAGATGACGTGCGGCGTTGCGGAAGCACTCGACCTGGGCGTCCTGGGTGAGCAGGTTGGAGATCGTGTTGTCCACGAGGTAGACGAGCGTGTGCTCCCCCGGCACCCTCGCGGTGGCCATGTCGCCGACGACGACGGGGAGGGTCGTCTCGTCGGCCTTCTCGCGCGGCCGGGCGACCATGTGCCGGGAGATCTCGATGCCGGTCACGGGCACGCCGCGCGCGGCGAGCGGGATCGCGACCCGACCCGTGCCGACCGCGAGCTCGACCGCGCTCCCCTGGCCCGCGAGCGCCGCGAGCCGGTCCACGGCGGGGTCGAGGGTGTCGGGGGCAAACATGCCCTCGCCGGGGGTGTCGTACCGCGCGGCGGCGTCGGCGTCCCAGAGGCGTTCCTGGTCGGTGCCGGCGTGGTCGGTGCGGGAGTCCGTCATCGTGCGACGGTGTCAGGCGCTGTGCCCGGCGGTCCAGCGATTTCGGGTCGTGGGGTCTTCGGTGTCCTCGGCGTCTCTGCTCGGGCGATACCGGGCGCTACGGTGTGGGCATGGATCGTGCGGCGTTCGTCGGCTTCGTCCGTTCTCAGGGGTGGGGGGTCGTGGCGTCCCTCGGTCATGACGGTGGCCCGCAGGCGGCGTTCCTCGCGGTGGCGGCGACGGACGCGGGTGAGCTGGTGTTCGACGCGCGCGCGTCGTCGCGCAAGGTGGCGAACGTGGCCCGGGACCCGCGCGTCGCCGTGACGGTCGGCGGGACGGACGGGACGACCGTGCAGTGCGAGGGCGTCGCGGACGTCCCGGCCGGTGCGGACCGGCGGCGCTGCGCCGCGGCGTACGCGGCGGCGTTCCCGCAGTTCGCGGGGTCGTTGGGGGACGACGGCATCGTGCTGCTGCGGGTGACCCTGGCGTGGGCGCGGTACGGGGACTTCCGTGACGGCCGGTCGGTGATGACGGAGGTCGACGTGACCGGGTGGGGCCTGGCCGGGGACTGACGTAGTCCCCCGTCGGGTCGGGCCGGTCAGTCGAGCAGGGCCTGCTTGGCGCGGGCGTACTCGGTGTCGGTGAGGTCTCCGGCGCGGTGGAGGGCGGCGAGGCGTTCGAGCCGGGTGACGAGGTCCGCTCCCCTGCCGGTGGGTGCCGGGTCGGTGGTGGCGCGCCCGACGACGCGCCACAGGGCGCGGGTGAACACGCCGGGGCGGCGGGTGGTCCCGGCGTGGTCGGGGCGCAGGTGCGGGACGCGGGCGGAGGGCACGGTGCGGTCGTCGAGCTCGATGGCGCCGGGGCGGGTGGCGGCGAGCGAGCGGGCGAAGCGCGCGAACCGTGCGGAGGAGCCCTCGAGCAGGACGGCGCGCGTGGCACGGGCGGTGGGGTGTTGGTCGTCGCGCCAGGTGACGGCGACGGTGGGGCCGTCGCCGGTGACGGTGACGACGGGCCGCCCGGCGGGCTGCAGGACGGTGTCGTCGCCGCGCACGAGGCGTAGGCGGGTGCCGTCCCACACGAGGCGGCCCCCGGCGACGTGGAACATGGCGGGGTACCGGGGTGCGGCGGTGAACCGGGCGGCATCGGGGCTGGGCTGCGGTGCCCGGACGACGCCGACGGGGCGGCGCCGGGGTGGGGCCGCGACGTCCTGGTCGGGGCGGGGCGCGTGGTCGGCGAGGGCTTCGACGACGGGGACGGCGAGGGTCTGCGGGGCGGCGGGGCGCGTGGCCGGTTCCGGGTCGCCGGGTCGCGCGGCCTGGTCCTCGGTGGTGCTGCGGCTCATGGTGCTCCCCCGTCGTCGTCGGTCCCCCGATCCTGCCGCGACGGGCCTGCCGGGGGCAAGGCGGGTCGCGGTGCGGGCGGGGTGTCGTCGCAGGTCGGGCAGGGGTGCGCGCCCCGGCCGGAGCACCGGTGGCCGGGGCGCGCGGTCAGGAGGTCACAGGCCGCCGAGCAGGGCCGTGAAGTCGGGCGTGCCGGCGAACGGGTCGGCGGGGCCGGTGTTCTTGCGCAGCGCGACCTTCTCCGCGAGCTCGCGGCCCGCGCGGGCGATGCGGGCGGGCAGGCCGCCCCCGGAGTCGCCCTCGGCGGCCGCCCAGTCGTCGGTGGCGGCGAACACGGACGTCGTGGCGACGTCGGCCCGCAGGTAGGTGAACAGGGGGCGCAGCGAGTACTCGAGCGCGAGCGAGTGGCGGGCGGTGCCACCGGTCGCGCCGAGCAGGACGGGCGTGCCGGTGAGCGAGTCCTTGTCGAGGACGTCGACGAACGACTTGAGCAGCCCGGAGTACGTGGTGGTGAACAGCGGGGTGGTCACGACGATCCCGTCGGCGGCGGTGAGGCGCTCGAGCACGCCCGCGAGGTCGCCGGTCGGGAAGCCGGTGAGCATGGCGTCGACGACGGCGTGCGCGTGGTCGCGCAGCTCGACGGTCTCGATCTCGGCGCTCACGCCGAGGCCCTGCAGCTCGCGCAGCGTGGCCTCGCCGAGCCGGTCGGCGAGCAGGCGCGTGGAGGACGGCTTGGACAGCCCGGCGGACACCACGACGAGGCGGCGGTCCGGGGCGGGGGTGCTGGCGGTCATGCGGTGCTCCTGAGGTGCTGACGTGCGGTGCGGGGTGCGGCCCGTCGTGGGCCGGGTGCTGCCGTGCCCGACGGCGGCCGGTCGCGGTGCGGGGCACTCCTCGACCGTACGCCGTCGGGCGGGTGGTCACGGCGCGGGTGTCGCCGGCGTCACAGGCCGAACGCGGCACCGGCGGTGGCGGTGCGGGTGTCGTCCTCGGCGGTGCGCCCGGTCCAGAGGTCCTCGGTGCCGCCGACGTGCGCGGCGCCCTCGGTCCCGGCCGCGCGGGCGGCCGCGACGCGCTCGGCGTGGCTCGGCGGGTTCGCCGGCACGTGCGCGGGGCGGACGGCCTCCATCTCCTTGCGCAGCACGGGCACGACCTCGCCCGCGAGGAGGTCGATCTGCTCGAGCACGGTCTTGAGCGGCAGGCCCGCGTGGTCGACGAGGAACAGCTGGCGCTGGTAGTCGCCCACGTGGTCGCGCATCGCGGCGTACCGGTCGATGACCTGCTGCGGCGAGCCGACGGTGAGCGGCGTCTCGCGCGTGAAGTCCTCCATGGAGGGCCCGTGCCCGTAGACGGGCGCGTTGTCGAAGTAGGGGCGGAACTCGTCCCACGCCTTCTGGGAGTCCTTGCGCATGAACACCTGGCCGCCGAGCCCGACGATCGCGGTGTCCGCGGGGCCGTGGCCGTGGTGCTCCCAGCGCTGACGGTAGAACTGCACCATCTGCTTGGTGTGGCTCATGGGCCAGAAGATGTTGTTGTGGAAGAACCCGTCGCCGTAGTAGGCGGCCTGCTCGGCGATCTCGGGGCTGCGGATCGACCCGTGCCACACGAACGGCGGGACGCCGTCCAGCGGCCGCGGCGTCGAGGTGAAGCCCTGGAGCGGGGTGCGGAACTTGCCCTCCCAGTCCACGACGTCCTCGGTCCACAGCCGGCGCAGCAGCGCGTAGTTCTCGATCGCGAGCGGGATGCCCTGGCGGATGTCCTGCCCGAACCACGGGTACACCGGGCCGGTGTTGCCGCGGCCCATCATGAGGTCCATGCGGCCGTCGGAGATGACCTGGAGCATCGCGTACTCCTCCGCGAGGCGCACCGGGTCGTTCGTCGTGATGAGCGTGGTCGAGGTCGACAGGACGATGTTCTTCGTCACGCCCGTCAGGTAGCCGAGCATGGTCGTCGGCGAGGACGGGACGAACGGCGGGTTGTGGTGCTCCCCCGTGGCGAAGACGTCCAGCCCCGCCTCGTCCGCGTGCTTCGCGATCGTCAGCATGGACCGCACGCGCTCGGTGTCGTCGGGGGTCCGGCCCGTCGTGGGGTCCGTCGTGACGTCGCCGACGGTGAAGATGCCGAACTGCATGGTGTGCTCCCGTGAGTCCTAGGTCGATGCGTTTGCATGTACATGCCGCTCAACCGGGCTCCCCCCGGGTTTGTTCCCGCACCCCGGGCCGCGAGGTGTGAGCGTGCACACGTCCGGGGCCGGGCGGGGGCCGCGGAGTTGCGCGGGGCATCGAAACCCGGGAGCCTGGGACGGCGCGCCGAGGCGGGCCGGCACGACGCACCGCGGGGGCCACCAGGTCGTGAGGCCCCGCGACGTTCACCGGACCTTCACGGCGTGTCGGAACACCGACCGCACGTGAGGCGTTGCCTCTCGTAGATCGGGCCGCTGCCCGCACCCCCACCGGGCGCGCCCACCCACCCCCGAAGACCCCTCAGGAGGACACCATGGCCGACCGTTCGCTGCGCGGGATGAGCATCGGTGCGAAGAGCATGGAGTCGGACGAGGGCGTCGACTTCGCCCCCCGCTTCCAGGCGCACTACGACTGCCCCAACGGGCACACCATCATCCTGCCGTTCTCGACCGACGCCGAGGTCCCCCCGGTGTGGGAGTGCCGCTGCGGCGCCGAGGCGCTGCTGCGCGACGCGGAGCGCCCCGAGCCCAAGGCCGGCAAGCCCGCCCGCACCCACTGGGACATGCTGCTCGAGCGCCGCACCATCTCCGAGCTCGAGGAGCTCCTCGACGAGCGCCTCGGCCTGCTGCGCGCCGGCAAGCTGCGCCGCAGCGCCTGACGCCTCGCCGCGCCCGTCACGAGAGGCCCGGACCCCCGCGAGGGGGTCCGGGCCTCTCTGCGTCGCGGCCATCACCCCGGGGACGTCTCACCGCGGGGACGTCTCAGCGCGTGCCGCGCCGCCCCGCGACCGACCGCGCGAGGCTCGCGAGCTGGGCCGCGCGCCGTCGGGCACCCCAGACCGTGACCTTCCACAGCGCCTCGGTGACGATCGCGCGGCTCATCTTCGACCGCCCCGCCGTGCGCTCGACGAACGTGATCGGCACCTCCGTCGCGCGGCCCCCCGTCCGCACGACCCGCCACGCCATGTCGACCTGGAAGCAGTACCCGTGCGACTCCACGCTCGCGAGGTCGACGGCGCGCAGCGCGGACGCGCGGTAGGCGCGGTAGCCCGCCGTCGCGTCGCCCAGGTGCAGCCCCAGCGCGAGGCGCACGTACGCGTTGCCCGCGCGCGAGAGCACCTCGCGGTGCCGCGGCCAGTTCTCCACGCGCCCGCCCGGGACCCAGCGCGACCCGATGACGAGGTCCGCGCCGTCGTGCGCGCCGTCCGCCGTGGCGGGGCCGAGGGCGGCGAGCAGGGCTGGCAGCTGCTCCGGCTGGTGGGAGCCGTCGGCGTCCATCTCCACGAGCACGTCGTACCCGGCGTCCAGGCCCCACCCGAACCCCGCGACGTACGCGGCGCCCAGGCCCTCCTTCCCGGCCCGGTGCAGCACGTGCACGCCCGGGTCGACGGCGGCCGCGGCGTCGGCGAGGTCACCCGTCCCGTCCGGGCTCGCGTCGTCCACGACGAGCACGTCCGCGTCCGGGACCGCGGCACGCAGGCGCGCGAGCGTGCCCGGCAGGGTCAGCGCCTCGTCGTACGTGGGCACGACGACGAGCACGCGCCCGCCCGGGACGCCGCCCTCCCCCGCGCGCGGGCTCACGGTGCCTCGTCCCCGGCCGGCGCCGGGGCGGTCCGGGTGCGGCGCTCGCGGACGACGGTGACGACGCCCGCGGCGAGGAGACCCAGGGCGAGGAGCTCGACGACGCGGCCCGGCCAGTCCCCGGCCCGCACGGCAGGCGTGAGGCTCGTGCGCAGCGGCAGGTCGGCGACCATCTGGTCGGCGGTGAACAGGCCCGTGCTCTGCAGGAGCGTGCCGTCGGGGGCGATGACGCCGCTGACGCCGACGGTCGAGACCTGCACGGTCGCGCGGCCCGTCGACACGGCGCGCAGCCGCGACATCGCGAGCTGCTGCGTCGACTCGGCGGTGTACCCGAACGAGGCGTTGTTGGTCGGCACGACGAGCAGCTCGGCGCCCGCGTCGACCGCGTCGTTCACGAGGCCGTCGTAGGCGACCTCGAAGCAGATGACGACGCCGAGCGGCACCGTGCGCCCCAGGCGGGGCGCGTCGAGGTCGACGACGCCGGTCTCGGTGCCCGCGATCATGTCGATGCTCACGCGGTCGACCTGGTCGGAGAACACGCGCAGCAGGGAGCGCAGCGGGATGTACTCGCCGAACGGCGCCGGGTGCTGCTTGGCGTAGCGGTCGACGACACCGGTGCCCGGCTCCCACAGGAGCGACACGTTGTACCGCCCGCCGGTCTCGGGGTACTCCTGCGCGCCGACGAGGATCGGCGCGCCGACCTCCTGCGCGACGTCGTCGATGGCGCGCGCCACCTCGGGCGTGGTCTGCGGGTCGAGGTCGGACCCGTTCTCGGGCCACAGCACGACGTCGAGGTCGCCCGGCTCGACGTCGTCGAGGAGCGCGAGCGTGCCCTGCAGGTGGTTGTTCAGCACCTCGGCCCGGTTCGCGAACGACCCGAGCCCGGGCTCGCCCACGTTGCCCTGCACGGCCCCGACGGCGAGCGTGCCCGCCTCGGCGCGCGTGTCGAGCGGCACGAGCAGCGGTGCGACCACGAGCGCGGCCGCGACGGCCACGGGGACGACGGCGCCGGTCACGACGTCACGGCGGCGCAGCACGGCGAGCACCGCGACCGCGAGCAGCGCCCCGACGAGCGCGACGAGCAGCGACACGAGGACCTCTCCCCCGAGCCACGCCGCGCGACCCAGCGGGGAGTCCGCCTGGGAGAACGCGAGCCGGCCCCAGGGGAACCCGCCGAACGGCACCTCGGTGCGCGCCTGCTCGGCCCCGACGAACAGCACCGCGAACGCGACGGCCTGCCGCCCGGGGTGCCCCGCGAGCCACGACCAGCGGCGCGCCCAGACCCACGCGGCACCGAGCAGCCCGACGAAGCACGCCTCCATGACGGACAGCGCGAGCCACGGCACGGTCTCGGTCGCGTAGTTCGCCCACCACAGGTGCGGCAGGAAGAACGCCAAGCCCCACACCAGGCCCACGAGGAAGCCCCAGCGCGCGCCGTCGCGGCGCAGCGCCCAGAACAGGGCGGCCACGCCGACGAACGCGAGCGGCCACCACCCGCGGTCGGGGAACGCGGTGTCGGTGAGCAGGCCGCCCGCGAGGGCGAGCAGGAGCGTCAGGGGCCGCGACGGGACGGCGGGCGACGAACCCGCGGGGACCTCGCGCTCGGATCGGCCGTCGGGCCGTGCGTTCGGTCCGGCGTCCGGCCCAGCGTCGGGCTGCCGGTCGTGAGGCGTGCCGATCTCGGGCGCACGGGCGGCCGTGCCTGCGGGGCGGGATCGCCCGGCGGGAGCGGCCGGGGGCTCGGGGGCGTGCACGGGTGCACCCTACGCCACGGACCTGCACGAAGACCTGGCGGGCCGCCGCCCTCCGCGGAAGGTCGGCGGGGGTGGGAAGGGAGTGTGTGCGGGCTCGCGCGCCCTTCGGCCCGTACGACGCCGCCACCGGCGGAGCACGTTTTCTACTGAGCGCGCGAGCCCGGCCAGGTACCCGGCGCGGCACGCCGAGGGGTCGTCGTCGGTGGCTGATCCCCCTGCGGCCACGGGGGCCGGAACACCCTGTCGAAACTACTCCGGCTCACCGCCCTGTCAAGCGGGAGCGATCAGACGAAGGTGTCGAACAGGGGCACTCCGGCCCGCACGGTCTGCAGGCACCGCGGTCGCGGCACGTCCGGCCCGAGCTCGGGCAGCAGCGGCTGCCCCGCGCGCGCGTCGGTGCTCCACGACGACGTCGTGCGGCCCAGCGCGCCCTGCACCACGAGGTGCTCGCCGCGCCACACCGCGAGGTGCGCGGGCGCCCCCACGCGCAGCTGCCCGGCGCCGGTGTGGTCGAGCCCGGCGATGCGCCACCCGCCGCGCGTGTGCGCACGGAACGCGGCACGGGCCGAGATCTGCTGGTCCGGGTCGACGTGCGACATCGCGGCGAGCACGCCCGCCCACGGGTCGATCCGCGTCACCGGCGCGTCCGACCCGAACGCCAGCGGCACGCCCGCACCCGCGAGGTCGGCGAAGGGGCTCAGGCCCTGCGCCCGCATCGCCCCCACGCGCGCGGCGTACATGCCGTCCGGGCCGCCCCACGCGGCGTCGAACGCGGGCTGGATGCTCAGGCTCACCCCGTACAGCAGGAGCGTGGCGAGCGCGGTCGCGTCGACGAACAGCGCGTGCTCGACCCGGTGCCACGCCGCGCGCACCGCGCCCTGCCCGTGCGCCTCGGCCGCGAGGCCTAGCCCGCGCACGAGCTCGTCCATCGCACGGTCCCCGATGACGTGGAACCCGCCCTGCGTGCCGGCCGCCGCGACCGCGGACAGGTGGTCCGCGATCTGCTCCGCCGTGAGATACAGGTTCCCGCGGTCGCCGCGGTCCGGCCCGTCCTGGTAGGGCAGCCGCATCGCCGCCGTGCGGGACCCGATCGACCCGTCGACGTTGAGGTCGCCCGCGATGCCCGCGAGGCCGGGCACGTCCGCGAGGAGCGCGCGGGCGTCGTCGGCCGTGGCGCACAGCTCGCCCCGGTACCCCACGACGTGCGGCAGGCCCGACGACGCGTCCGACGTGAGGGCGAGGATCTCCCGCAGCCCGGCGCGCGTGTCGATGTGCGGGGCGCTCATCTCGTGCACCGACACCACGCCCTGCTCGGCCGCGGCCCGCAGCGCCGTGCGGTACAGGTCCGTGCGCCGCGCCGGGGACACCGCCCGGGCGACGTCGCGCGCGACGTGGTGCGCCTCCCCCGCGACCCAGCCCGACTCGTCCCACCCGGGCCGCGTCTCGAGCGCGCAGCGGCGCGCGAGCGTCGTGGACACCACTGCGGAGTGCACGTCGACCCGCGCCGCGTACACCGCCCGGCCGCCCGCCGCGGCGTCGAGCTCCTCGCGCGTCGGGGGCCGCCCCTCGGGCCAGGACCGCTCGTCCCACCCGAACGCGAGCACGACGTCGTCCTCGTGCGCGCCGGCCGCGGCCTTCGCGACGGCGTCGAGCGCGGCCGCGAGCGACGTCACGCCGGCGCTCGCGGACAGGTCGACGCCGGCCAGGGCGAGCCCGACCTCGAGCAGGTGGACGTGGGCGTCGACGAACCCGGGGGCGACGAGCGCCCCGTCGAGGTCGATGACGCGGTCGGCGCGGGCGGCGAGCCCGTCGGCCGTGTCGTCGGCACCGATCCAGGCGATGACGCCGTCGTCGACGAGGAGCGCTTCCGCGAACGGGTCGGCCGGGGAGTGGATCACGCCGCCGCGGTACAGGGTTGAGGCCACAGTCCTTCACGATACCGCCACAACCCGTTGTGCTTCACCGCCCGGTGGCGGCGTCGGCGCAGGTCGGGGCGCGTGTCGTGCACGTCACGCCGGCCGGTCCCTGCGCCGACTCTCTGAGCCAGCCTCCGAGCCGACCCCGCGCCCCGGCGGACGGGGGTGCCGCCCGGGCGGGGGCGCTCAGACGCTGGAGTAGGCGACGACGCCGCGGCGCAGGCGGTCGATCGCCTGGCGTGCGGTGCGGCGGACCTCGGGGGTGGGGGCGGCGCCCGCGACCTGGTCGAGGACGTCGATGACCTGCTTGCACCAGCGCACGAAGTCGCCGGCCGCGATCTCGGAGCCGCGCAGCACGGCGTCGAGGCTGCGCCCGACGGCCCAGCGGTGCACGGCGGTGACGAGGCCCTCGTCGAGCGGCCCGGTCGCGTCGATGTCGTGCTCGTCCTCGAGGTCGTCGACCTCGGACCACACGCGCGTGGTGGCCTCGAGCGCGCGCGCCAGCCTGCCCTGGGGGCCGCCGGGGACGTCGGGCTCGCCGTGGTCCTCGCGGCGCCCGGCGTACACGCACGTGGACACGACGGCGGCGAGGGCGGGGGCGTCGAGGTCCTCCCACACGCCGCGGCGCAGGCACTCGGCCAGGAGCAGGTCGTTCTCGGCGTAGAGGCGGCGCAGCCACTGCCCGTCGGGAGTGACCTGCAGCCCGGTGCGCGCGGCCTCGCGGGCGGCGCGGCCGGTGGGCGGGCCGCCGGGGGTCTCCTCCTCGTCGAGGGCGTCCTCGAGCGGTGCGGCCGGGTCCTGAGCGGGCGCGGCGGGCGCGAGGTAGCCGAGCGTGACGAGGACGTCGCAGATGCGGTCGAAGACGCGCGCGATGGAGCCGGTGCGGCCCTCGACGCGCCGCACGAGCTGGTCGTGCTCCTTCTTCAGCCGCGCCCACCGCTCCGCCCAGCGGGCGTGGTCCTCCCGGTCGGGGCAGTCGTGGCACGGGTGGGCGCGCAGCTGGGCGCGCAGGCGCGCGAGCTGGGCGTCGTCGGCCGCGCCGGACCGGGCACGGGTGGTGCGGCCGGGGCGCGTGCCCGGCTCGTCGAGCGCGCCGAGCGCGTTGCGCAGGGTGGAGGCGAGGTCGCGCCGCTGGGCGGGCACGCGCGCGTTGAACGTCTTGGGGATGCGCACGCGCGCGACGGTGCGGATCCCGCCGGGCGCGTCGGCGACGGTGAGCTTCTTCACCTGGCGGTCCTGCGTGAGGACGGTGGGGCGCGGCCCGTCGAACCCGGCGCCCTCCCCCGGGTCGAGCACGACGACGTAGCCCGCGCGCCGCCCGGACGGCACCTCGACGACGTCCCCGGGCCGCAGCCGCTCGAACGCGGCGACGACCTCGGCGCGGCGCGACCGGCTCGCGGCGCGCGACAGGTCGCCCTCGCGCGCGGTGATGCGCCGCCGCAGCGCCGCGTACTCGGCGAAGTCGCCGCGGTCGCACGTCATCGCCTGCGCGTACCCGTCGAGGGCCTCGGCGTGCGCCTGCGCCTGCTTGGCCAGGCCGACGACGCCCCGGTCGGCCTGGAACTGCGCGAACGACGTCTCCAGGACCTCGCGCGCCCGGTCGCGCCCGACCTGCGCGACGAGGTTGACCGCCATGTTGTACGTGGGCCGGAAGCTCGAGCGCAGCGGGTACAGGCGCTTGGACGCCAGACCCGCGAGGTGCACCGGGTCCAGGCCGGCGTGGTCGACGACGACGGCGTGCCCCTCGACGTCGATGCCGCGCCGCCCGGCGCGCCCGGTGAGCTGGGTGTACTCCCCCGGGGTGACGTCGACGTGCGCGGTGCCGTCCCACTTGACGAGCTTCTCCAGCGCGACGGACCGGGCGGGCATGTTGATGCCGAGCGCGAGCGTCTCGGTGGCGAACACGACCTTGATGAGGCCGCGGCTGAACAGCTCCTCGACCGTCTCCTTGAACACGGGCAGCAGGCCCGCGTGGTGGGCCGCGATGCCGCGCGCGAGGGACTCCGTCCACGTCCAGTACCCGAGGACCTCCAGGTCCTCGGTGGGGATGGTCGCGGTGCGCTCCTCCGCGACGCGCCGGATCTCGGCCTCCTCCGCGGGCGACGTCAGACGCAGGCCTGCGGTGAGGCACTGCTGCACGGCGCCCTCGCACCCGGCGCGGGAGAAGATGAAGTAGATCGCGGGCAGCAGCCCGTCCGCGTCGAGCGCGTCCACGACGGCGAACCGGGCGGGGGTGCGCCGCCCGACGACGGACCGGTCCGGTCCCGGGCGACGCCCGCCGCGGCCCCGGTACCCGCGGTCGCCAGACCCCCGCCGTCCGCCCGTCCCGGGGCCGCCGGTGCGGGGCGCGGTGCGGAACGCGGCGAGCAGGTCGGGGTTGATGGGCGGGTTCACACCCGGGTCGGTGGGGTCCACCGTCCCGGCGTACAGGTCGAGCAGGTCCGCGCCGGGCGCGCGCCCGCCGCCCGCGTGCGCGACCCCGGCCGCGGGGTTCGCGGACGCGACGAGGACGTGCTGCCACAGCGGCACGGGCCGGCGCTCGCTGACGACGACGGTCGTGTCGCCGCGCACCATCTCCAGCCAGTCGCCGAACTCCTCCGCGTTGGACACGGTCGCGGACAGGGACACGAGCTGCACGTCGTCGGGCAGGTGGATGATCACCTCTTCCCACACGGGCCCGCGGAACCGGTCGGCGAGGTAGTGCACCTCGTCCATGACGACGTACGCGAGCCCGTCCAGGGTGCGCGACCCCGCGTAGAGCATGTTGCGCAGCACCTCGGTCGTCATGACGACGACGGGCGCCTCCCCGTTGATCGTCGTGTCACCGGTGAGCAGGCCCACGGAGTCGGCGCCGTGGCGGCGCACGAGGTCGGCGTACTTCTGGTTGGACAGCGCCTTGATGGGGGTGGTGTAGAACGCCTTGCGCCCGCTCGCGAGGGCGAGGTGGACCGCGAACTCGCCCACGACCGTCTTCCCGGCGCCCGTGGGCGCGGCGACGAGCACGCCGCGGCCCTCCTCGAGCGCCTCGCACGCGCGCACCTGGAAGTCGTCGAGGGGGAAGTCGAGCACCTGCCGGAAGTCCGCGAGCCGCGTGCGGGACGCCGCCTGGCGGGCCCGGGACGCGGCGTAGCGGGCGGCGGGCGATTCGTCGGCCGTCATGCCGTCAGCCTACGGTCCGCCGCCCACCTCGCCGGTCGAGAGCCCCCTGCTCAGCGGGTAGGGACGGCGGCGTCGAGCACGCGCAGCGCCCCGGGGACGACGTCGACGCGCAGCGGCAGCGGCCCGAGGTGCTCCCCGTCGGCGAACGCGTGCGGCGGCGCGGCGCCCGCGGCGGTCGGCTCCACCGTGACCGACGTCGCGCGCACGGTCCCGACCGCGCGGTGGGCGAGGTGGCGCCCCGCGTACATGCCGGGGAAGACGCGCGCGGCGCCCCACCGCCCGAGCGGGCCTGCGACGACGACGTCCAGCAGGCCGTCGTCGGGGGCGGCGTCGGGCGCGACGCGGACCCCGCCGCCGAAGCGGGGGCTGTTCGCGACGGCGACGAGCGCGCCCGGCGACTCCCACACGAACGCCCGCCCGTCCGGGCCGCCGGCCGCGTCGGGGTGCTGCGCGGCGTCGGGCGCGGGCAGCAGGGGCGCCCCGGCGAGGACGTCCGGCACGTCGTCGCCCGCGGGCACGCCGCGCACCGTGACGCGGTACCCGTAGGGCCGGTAGCGGGTGATCTCCGTCAGGGCGGAGCGCGCGTACCGGGACCGTCCACGTGGCCAGGTCGCGGCGTTGGCGTGCGCGTTCACCGCGGCGTCGATCCCGGCGGACAGCACGCCCGCGTACCAGCGCGCGGCGGGCACGTGCTCGCCCGCGACCCGGGCGGCGTCGACCACGCGCACGCGCGCCCCGGCGCTCGCGGCGGGCCCGAGCGCGCCCAGGAGGGCGTCGACGCAGCGGTCGGGGCGGCCGGTGGGCAGGTCGAGGGCGTGCGCGAAGTCGTTGCCGGTCCCCACGGCGACGACGCCGAGCGGCACGCCGGTGCCCGCGGTGGCGTTGACGCCGACGTGCACCATGCCGTCGCCGCCGACGACGACGAGCGCGTCCACGCCCGGTGTCGCGCCGGTGCCGCGGACGGCGGCGTCGGCGGACTCCTGGGCGAGGGGCAGGCTGGGGGCGCTGAGGTCGAGGACGTCGTGCCCGGCCGCGGTGAGCGCCTCGGCGGTGCGTGAGCCTGCGGTGCGGCCCCGCCCGCGCCCGGCCGTCGGGTTGACGACGAGCGCGACCGTGCTCACGCGCGGCCCCCGCGCCCGGTGGGGCGCGGTCGGGGCGGGGTGCTCACAGGGCGAGCCGTGCGGCGTCGCGCTGGTCGACGCGCCGGTCGTGCAGGACGGAGATCCCGTAGGCGAGGAAGTACAGGGCGCAGATGGGCAGCGCGACGCAGAACATGGTGAGCACGTCGGGCGTGGGCGTCATGATCGCGGCGAACAGGAACGAGATGAGCACGGCCCAGCGCCACCCGGCGAGCCACGTCGCGGCGCGCACCACGCCCATCGTGTTGAGCGCGACCATGATCACGGGCACGAGGAACGCGATGCCGAACGCGAGCATGAGGCGCATGACGAACCCGAGGTACATCTGGGCGTTGATGAGGTTCGCGCTGCCGTCGGGCACGAACTCGTTGAGGAGCGCGACCGCGCGCGGCAGCATGACCCACGCGAGCGCGACGCCGGCGAGGAACAGCGGGACGGCGGCGCCGATGAACCCGAACGCGTACCGCTTCTCCTTGGACGTCAGGCCGGGCGTGATGAACGCGAAGAGCTGGTACAGCCACCACGGGCTCGACAGCAGGACGCCGAGGAACAGGGAGACCTTGACCTTCATGTCGATGGCCGTGGCGACGCCCTCGAAGTTCAGGCCCGTCAGGACGTTACGGCGCTCGGCGGCGTCGACGAGCGGCTGCTGCAGCGCCTGCAGCACCGGCTCGTACACGATCCACCCGACGACGGCGCCCAAGACGATGCCGATCGCGGCGAGGAAGAGGCGCTTGCGAATCTCGACGAGATGCTCGCGCAGGGGCATGCGCCCCTCGGGGTCGCGGGGAGTGCGGGACACCGACTACGCCTTGGGGGTGTCGTCCTGCGTGGACGACGCCGTGCCCCCCGTCACGCTCGTCGCACCCGTGCCCGTCGCGCCGGTGGTGGTGCCGGTGCTCGTCGTCGCGGTGGTGCCCGACGGCGTCGTGGTCGTCGTCGTGTCGTCGTCCTCGCGCAGGTCCTTGACCTCCTTCTTGAAGATCTTCAGCGACTGGCCGACGGAGCGCGCCATGTCGGGGAGCCGCTTCGACCCGAAGAGCAGCAGGACCAGGAGGATGAGGACGACGATCGTCGCGGGGTGACGAAGGATGTTCACGGCGGGAACCTACTACCTACTCGTGGGTGGCCAGGGGCGACGTTGCTCTTCGCGCCATCATAGGTCACGGTCCTTGCGCCCCGAGGCGTCGCCCGAGCGCCGCGCACGGTCGCGACGGGCGCCCGTCAGGCGTTGAACCGCCGCCAGCGGGACCACACCTGCTCGTCGCGGCGACGCCGCTGCACGCGCCGCTCCTCGCGGTCTGCGCGGAGCACGTCCACCCGGGCGCGCAGCTCGACCGGGTCGTCGAACAGCGTGGGCGCGGTCGAGGGCTGCGCCTCCTGCTGGGCGCGCGCCAGCTCGTCCGCCCGCGCACCGAGGTCCGCCGCGACCTGCGACGCGCGCGACAGCTCGCGTCCCAGGCCCTTGACGGAGCGCCACAGGCGCCGCGCGAGGAAGAACGCGCCCACCAGGGTGCCCACCACGAGCACCGTCCACACCCAGAACCACATGCCGCCCACCCTAGTCAGCGGGCCGCTCGCCCGAGCGCCCGCCCCCCTCGTGCGGTGCCTCACCCGGCGCGTCGCCGGGCAGGTCGGCGTACGCGGCCAGGGCGGCGCTCGCGGCCTCGCGCACGTCCTGCGCGACGGCGGCCGGCTCGACGGCCAGGACGTGGCGGGCGCGCTCGGTGAGGAGCTGGCGCAGCCACACCGGGTTGGTGACGCGCAGCCGCACCTCGAACGCGCCGCCCGGCAGGTTGCGCACCGACTCCACGGGGACCTGCTCGGCCACGGCGCGCGCGGGGCTGGCGAACGTGATGGTCGCGAGGGGCGCGTCCCCGGTGGGCGTGAAGTCCACGTCGGGGTCGACGTCGTGCCCCTCGACGGCCTGGTCGAGCTCGGTCGCGGCCAGGATGCGGTCGACGCGGAACGTGCGCCGCCCGCGGGCCCGGTGGCACCACGCGAGCAGGTAGGCGTGCTCGTCCTGCGTGTGCAGGGACACAGGGTCGACCTCGCGCTCGGACTCCTCGTCCGCGGCGGTGACGTACCGGATGCGCAGCCGGTGGCCCGCGACGAGCGCGCTCGTGATGGCCGCGACCACGCGCGGGTCGCCCTCGGGTGCGAGCTGCACGTCGAGCGCCGCCGCGGCCTCCCCGGTCGCGTCGGTCAGCTTGCGCAGCACCGACTCCACGACGCCCGCACGCTCCGGGTCGGCCTGCACCGCCGCCGTCTCCCGCATCGCGCGCAGCGCCGCGATGAGCGCGACCGCCTCGCGCGTGCCGAGGCGCAGCGGGCGGGTCATGCCGCGGGCCTCGGTGAGGCGCACGACGCCGCGCTCGATCGAGTCCGCGTCGAAGTCGATGAGGTCGTCGGGCCAGTACCCGGGCGTGCCCGACACCCACAGGGCGTCGACGTCGTCCAGGACCTGGCGCTCGCTGACGCCGAAGTGCCGTGCGAGCTCGCCCACCGGCACCGGGCCCGCCCCGTCGAGGTACGCCACGATGCCCAGCAGGCGCACCAGCCGGTCGTCCGCGCGCTCAGCCACGCTCCACCTCCGCCTGTCCGGCGCCGTCGGCCGGGCCCGTCGCCAACGCCGCCGCGTCGCGCAGCCGCCGCACGACCGCCTCGCGCAGGTCCGGCGGGCCCAGCACCAGCACCGCGTCCCCGTACCCCACGACCTCGTCCGCCATCGCGTACCGCACGTCGTACGCCACCTCGATCACGTCGCGGCCCGCGCCGTCGCCCGCGCGCGCGTCCGGCACCGAGCCCACGACCGTACCGCGCGCCCGCAGCGCCCCCGCGCGCTCGGGCACCACCGCGAGGCGCGCCAGCCCGCCCGCGTCGCGCGTGCCCAGCGCCGCGTCCACGTCCACGTGCGCCGGCACCTCGAACGCGTCCCGCGGCCCCGACGCCCGCACCCGGCCCTCCACCCGGCTCAGCCGGTAGGACCGCGGCGCGCCCCGGTCCAGGTCCAGGCCCACCAGGTACCAGCCGCCGCGCCGCGCCGCGATGCGCCACGGCTGCACCCGGCGCGGCCGCACCTCGCCCGTGCTCGCCGCCCGGTACGTGAACGACACCACGCGCCGCGCCGAGATCGCGTCCATGAGCGTCGCGTACGCGTCCCCCACCGCCCGCACCCGTGGCGCCAGACCCGCCACGACGTCCATCGCGGTCTCCCCCGCACCGGCCGCCCGCAGCTTCGTCAGCGCCCGGGAGATGTCCGTCCGCAGCGTCTTGTCCTGCCAGAACTGCGCCGCCAGCGCCAGCACCCCGAGCTCCGCCGGCGTGAGGTCCACCGCCGGCAGCGCGTACGCGTCCTGGTCGATCCGGTACCCCACCTCGTCCGCGTGCCCGCCCGCGTCCACCGTGACGATCGGGATACCGAGGTCGCGCAACGTGTCCTTGTCCCGCTCGAACATCCGTTCGAACGCGTCGGGCGAGGGGGCGTCCCCGTACCCCGCCACGCTCGACCGGATCTGCTGCTTCGTCATCGACGCGTTCGTGTTCACCAACGCGATCACCAGGTTCAGCAGACGCGCCGCAGGGTTCGTCGACGAACCCCCCGACGACGACGCGACGGAGGGCGCGGAGGCAGCAGTGGGCTCGGACATCGGCACCACGCTAGTCGGTCGATAGGGTGTGCCGCGTGATCACGTGGCGGACCGCGACCGTGGTGTCGCACGCGAAGGCCTGGACCGGAGCCCAAGAGCTCGACGTCAAGCTCCACACACCCCTGCCCGGACGGCCCGACGACCCCCACGCCACCGTGCGCGCCCTCGCCTACACACAGCTCGTCGGCACCCCCCACCCCGGCGACCACGTCCTCCTCAACGTCTCCGCCCTCGCCCGCGGCCTCGGCACCGGCGGCTACGCCCTCGTCGTCGGCCCCGCCCAGCCCGCCACCCCCCTCCCGCCCGATCCCGCACCCGGACCCGGCCACCTCGTCAAGGCCCGCTACACCCCCCTGCAAGCCCTCGTCCTCGGCGTCGACGAGCAGGAGTCCCCCCACCACGACACCCTGCGCGACGCCGACGACCTCGCCCACACCCCCGTCGTCGTCGCCGACCTCCACTCCGCCCTGCCCGCCGTCGTCGCCGGCGCCCGCCACGCCGCGGCGCTCGCAGGCCGCCCCACCCCCCGCATCGCCTACGTCATGACCGACGGCGGCGCCCTGCCCGCCGCGTTCTCCCGCACCATCGCCACCCTGCGCGACACCGGCTGGATCGACACCTGCATCACCGTCGGCCAAGCCTTCGGCGGCGACCTCGAAGCCGTCACCGTCCACACCGGCCTCCTCGCCGCCCACCACGTCACCGGCGCCGACCTCGTCGTCGTCGCCCAAGGACCCGGCAACCTCGGCACCGGCACCCGCTGGGGCTTCTCCGGCGTCGCCGCCGGAGAAGCCCTCAACGCCGTCGCCACCCTCCGCGGCCGACCCGTCGCCTCCCTGCGCGTCTCCGGCGCCGACCCCCGCGACCGCCACCTCGGCATCTCCCACCACTCCCTCACCGCCTACGGCCGCGTCGCCCTCGCCCCCAGCGACCTCCCCCTGCCCGTCCCCGCCCCCGACATCGAGAACCTCCCCGGCTGGGGCCCCGACCTCACCGCCCGTATCACCCACCAGGCCCACGCGCTCGCCGCCCCCACCGGCCGCCACCACACCGTCCACGTCCCCGCCGGACCCGACCTCCTCCACGCCCTGCACGACACCCCCGTCCGCCTGTCCACCATGGGCCGCGGACTCGACACCGACCCCGCCGCCTTCCTCACCGCCGCCGTCGCCGGCGCCCACGCCGAGTCCCTCAGACCCGCATGACCACCACGCAGGGGGACCACGACCACCGCCGGCCCGGCCCGGCCCGCTTCACCGTCGTCACCGCCCTGGCGCTCGCGGCCGTCCTCGCCGCCGCGACCAGCGCCCCCTGGAGCTGGGACGCACCCGCCTGGCTCAGCAGCCTCGCCCGCGACCCCACCGGCCCACCGCCCGAGAACGTGCCCCAGGAAGCCGCCACCGCACCGCAACGGATCGAGATCCCCGTCGACGCGACCGGCATGTCCTTCGACACCTACCTCCTGTGGTTCCTCGGCGCCGTCGTCCTCGTGGTCCTCGTCGTCCTCGCACGCCGCCACCTCCCACGGCTCCTCGTCCGACGACGCCACCGCGACCTCCTCCTCGCCCCACCCGGCGACACCGCACACCTCGCGCAGGACCAGGTCGTCCCCGAGCTCCGCGACGCCGTCGACCGCGTCCGCGCCCACCTGAGCACCCCCGACGCCGACCCCCACGACGCCGTCGTCGCCGCCTGGGTCGCCCTCGAGCACGCCGCCGCCCGCGCCGGCACCCGACGCGACCCCGCCCAGACCCCCACCGAGTTCACCACCGCCGTCCTCGCCAGCACACCCGCCGACCCCCACGCCGTCGCCACCCTGCGCCGCCTCTACCACCGCGCACGCTTCGGCGAGAACCCCCTCGGCACCACCGACCTCGACGCCGCCCGCCACGCCCTCACCCGGATCGCGACCGACCTCGGCGCCCCACCCGACACCGCCGCCCGCACCGACCACCGAGCACGACCGTGAACCCCCGCGCCCGCTAGGCCCGCCTCCGCCCCACCGACCGGACCACCCTGCGCACCGCCGCCACCGTCGTCGGGCTCGGCATCCTCCTCACCACCCTCGGCGCCTCCCCCGCCCACACCCTCACCCTCACCGCCCTCGGCATCGCCGCCACCCTGCTCCGACACCGCACCGGCTACGCCGGCGACACCGTCTGGCCCCACCTCCCCACCCTCCGACGCGACGGCAACCGACGCGACGTCTCCGACCTCGGCTGGTCCGTCCTCGGACGCGACGGACGCGTCACCCCCTCCGCAGCACGCCGCATGCGCCACCTCACCGACCAGACCCTCCACCGCCACGGCACCGGACCCCTCCACGACCCCACGGCAGCACCCGACATCGCCCGCCTCCTCGGCCCCCGCGTCGCCCGCACCACCCACGACCTCACCACCACCGGACGCCTCCCCACCCCCGCCGAGCTGCGCGCCTGGCTCACCGCCCTCGACCGCCTCCCCACCACCCCGGACCGCCCCGACGAAGGGACACCCCGATGACCCCCCACCCCGGCACCACGCCGCCCGCGACCCTCGACGTCCCCACCGTCGCCGCGCACGGCCACGCCGTCCTCGACGAGGTCGCCACCGCCGTCGTCTGAGCCCGCGAACCCCTCACCTTGGCGCTCGCGGCCGTCCTCGCCGGGGGCCACGTCCTGTTCGAGGACGTGCCGGGGCTCGGCAAGACCCTCGCCGCACGCAGCCTCGCGCGCGCCCTCGGTCTCGACTTCACGCGCCTGCAGTGCACGCCCGACCTGCTGCCCTCGGACGTCACCGGCTCCTCCGTGTACGACCCCGGGACCCGGACCTTCGAGTTCCGGCCCGGGCCCGTGTTCACCGGGCTCCTGCTCGCCGACGAGATCAACCGCACCGCGCCCAAGACCCAGTCCGCGCTGCTCGAGTCCATGGCCGAGCGCCAGGTCACCGTCGAGGGCACCACCTACCCGCTGCCCCGGCCCTTCCACGTCGTCGCGACGTCGAACCCCGTCGAGCACGAGGGCACCTACCCGCTCCCGGAGGCCCAGCTCGACCGCTTCATGGTCCGGCTGTCCGTCGGGTACCCGGGCCGCGACGAGGAGCGCGAGGTCCTCGCCCGCCGCATCGCACGCCGGCACGACGACCCCGTCGTGCGCCAGGTCGTCGACCGCGACACCGTCCTCGCCATGCAGGCCGCCGTCGAGCAGGTCGACGTCCACCCCGACGTCCTCGCCTACTGCGTCGACCTCGCCGCCGCGACCCGCACCCACCGCGACCTCGAGGTCGGCGCGTCGCCCCGCGGCTCCCAGAACCTCGCGCTCCTCGCGCGCGGCGTCGCCGTGCTCGACGGGCGCGACGTCGTGCTCCCCGAGGACGTCAAGCGCGTCGCCGTCCCCGTCCTCGCGCACCGCCTCACCCTCACGCCCGGTGCCTGGGCCGCCGACCTGCGCCCCGAGGCGCTCGTCGACGACCTCCTGCGCACCGTCCCCGGACCCGCCACCGTCGGCCGGGCCGCATGACCGCCCCCGGGACGCCGGACCCCGACGCGCCGCCGCCCTGGCGCACCACCGTCCACCTCGGTACCGGCCTCCTCCTGGGCACCACGCTCCTCGCGCTCGGCGTCCTCGTGCGCCGACCCGACGTGGCGCTCCTCGGCGTCGCGCCCCTCCTCGCCGCGGTCTGGGGCTGGACCCACCGGCCGCGACGGCCCGTCACGCTCCGCGTCGCCCTCGACCCCGCCGCGGCTCCCGGGACCGTCACCGCGCGCACGCACGCCCACGTCCCTCCGGGCGTCGAGCTGCTGCGCCTGCGCGGCGTCGCCCCCGGCGGCCTCGTCACCGAACGCCTCGTCGACGTCACCCGCGGCTCGCGCGACCTCGCCTGGCACGCCCCGTCGGTCCGCACCGGCCCGACCGACACCCTGCGCGTCGACCTCGCCGCCTACGGGCCCGACGGCGTCGAGGAGCAGCCTCCGCACGTCGCCGCCGGGCCGCGGCGCCTCGTGCTGCCCCGCGCCACGCCGCTCGGCCGCACGCCCCTGTCCTCCCGCCTGCGCGGGCTCTCCGGTCCCCGCACCTCCCGCCGGCCCGGAGACGGCACCGAGCTCCGCGACGTCGACGCGTACCGCCCCGGTGACCGTCTGCGCCGCATCGACTGGCGCGCCACGGCCCGTCGCGCACCCGACCTCGACACCCTGCACGTCCGCCGCACCTACGGCACCGCCGAGGCCACCGTCGTCCTCGTCGTCGACTCCCGGGACGACGTCGCCCCCGACCTCGCCACCTGGAACGGCGTCGGCGAGCAGCGCCCCGACGAGCCCACGTCCCTCGACCTGGCGCGGCACGCCGCCGCGTCCGTCGCGCACGCCGTCCTCGCCGACGGCGACCGCGTCGCCCTGGACGACCTCGGTCGCCTCGCCCCGCCCGTCCGCCCCGGCGGCGGACGGCGCCACCTGCGCCGCATCCTCCACGGGCTCGCCCTGGCCCGGCCCGTCGGCGACCCCACCGCGCGCCACCGACCGCCCCAGGTCCCGGCCGGCGCCGCCGTCTACCTCTTCTCCACCCTCCTCGACGACGAGGCGCCCCGCCTCGCCCACCAGTGGCACGACACGGGCCACGTGGTCGTCGTCGTCGACGTCCTCCCGCCCGTCAGCGTCGCCGACGTCGACGAGCACGTCGCCGTCGCCTGGCGCATCACCCGCCACGAGCGCGAGGCCCGCATCCACGAGCTGCGCCGCCGGGGCGTCACCGTCGTCCGCTGGTACGACGGCACCCCCGACGCCGACGGCGCCCGCGGCGCGCTCGAGCTCGCCGCACGACGCCTCGACCGGCACCCCGCGGGCGCGACCCCGGGCGGTCGGCCATGAGGATGCCCGCACGCCGCGAGACCGTCACCGCCGGGCCGCCGCCCCGGCTCGTCGTCGAGACGGGCCCCACGTTCCCCGCGTGGACGGCGCGCGCCGCCCTGCTCCTCCTCGCGACCGGGTTCGGGGCCGCCGCCCTCCAGACGACCGGGCTCGCCCCGTCCTTCGTGTGGGGCGTCGCCGTCGGCCTCGGCATCGTCACCGCGTACCTCCCTGCCCCGCCCGTGCCCCACCTCCTCGTCCTCGTCGGCGGCGTCGTGCTCCTCGTGGACGGCACCGCGCCCTTCGACCCCGCCGTCCTCGCCCTCCTCCCGCTCGGGCACCTCGTGCTCCGCGCCGCATGGTGGAGCGATCACGTACCGCCCGGAGCGCGCGCCGAGCTGCGCGCCCTCGCACCCGACCTGCGCCGCGTCGTCGTGCTCCAGGCCGCGCTGCTCGTCGTCGCGCTCGCCGTGCGGTCGGTCGCGCTGGCCGACGTCTCGTCCGCGGTCGCGGCGGCGCTCGGTGGCCTCGCCGTGCTCGGCGTCGTCCTGCTCGTGCGGCCGCGGGACTGAGCACTCGTCCTGCGAGGACCGCGCCCCGGCACCACGATGGACGCAGACGGCACCCGCCGTCGTCCCGCCGCCGTCCCGGCGCGCGTCACCGACCCCGAGGAGGCAACCCATGGCTGCTCGTTCCGACCTGCCGAAGTACACGGTCCCGTCGCTCACCCCTGAGGAAGGGGCCCAGGTCGCCGGGATCCTCCAGGAGCGGCTGCACGCGCTCAACGACCTGCAGCTCACGCTCAAGCACATCCACTGGAACGTCGTCGGCCCGCACTTCATCGCGGTCCACGAGATGATCGACCCCCAGGTCGACGCCGTCCGCGCGATGGTCGACGCGACCGCCGAGCGCATCGCGACCCTCGGCGTCTCCCCGCAGGGCACGCCCGGCGCGCTCGTCGCCGCCCGCACCTGGGAGGACTACTCCCTGGGTCGCGCCTCGACGATCGCGCACCTCGGCGCCCTCGACGAGGTGTACGTCGGCGTCATCACGGACCACCGCGAGGCAGCGGCCGCGACCGAGGAGCTCGACGACGTCACCAACGACCTGCTCATCGGGCACCTGCACGACCTCGAGCTCTTCCACTGGTTCGTCCGCGCGCACCTCGAGTCGACGGGCGGCGACCTCTCCACCGAGGGTGCGCGCACCGAGGCCGGCGCCGCGCGCAAGGCCGAGGAGGCGGCGGCCGGTCAGCCCTGACCCCGCTCCCCCTCCACCGCCGTCGCCCCGACGGCGACCGGGCCCCGCCACGCGAGTCGTGGCGGGGCCCTCGCTTTTCTGGGCTTGTGGGTGAGGTGTTCGCGTGGGGCGCGGGTGGTGTTGATGTGCTTGGCACACTATTTATTTCCAGAGGAGCGTAAGGTCGCGGCATGACCGATCCGCACGCCGCACCGCCGCCCGTCCGCCAGCTCCGGCTCGTCGTCGAGGCGGAGGACTATGACGCCGCCCTCGCGTTCTACCGCGACGTCCTGGGCCTCCCCCAGCAGATCGCCTACGCGGACGGCGAGGACGACCGGGTGGCGATCCTCGACGTCGGGCGCGCGACGCTCGAGATCGCCTCCCCCGGGCACGTGCGGGCGATCGACGACCTGGAGGTCGGGCGTCGCGTCGCGGGGCACCTCCGCGTCGCGCTCGAGGTGGACGACGCCGGGGGCGCGACCGACCGGGCCGTCGCCGCCGGGGCGTCGCTCGTCGCCCCGCCGACGCGCACGCCCTGGGGGTCGCTCAACTCACGCCTCGACGCCCCCGCCGGCCTCCACCTCACGCTGTTCCAGGAGCTCGGCGGCGAGGAGGGCGTCCCGCCCGGCGTCGTCGCCGAGACCGGGCCCGGCGACGATCCCGCTCCCCGCCGGGGCTGACGCCTCGACCCACGCCCGCCGGACCTGCTCGAAGCGCGTCGGGAGCGGCGCCCGCACGGCCCCGTAGCGCGCGTTCGTGCGGTGGACGAACCGCCGCCACGACAGCACGAGGCCCTGCTTCGTGATGGGCAGGCCGCTGGACACCGTGACGCCGTTGTCGTGCGTGTGGTGGACCGTGAGCAGCAGCGCGCGCGGCACCGACCCCTCGAGGTCCGCCGCGAGCACCTCCCGCACCGCCATCCAGCGACGCAGGACGACGACGACGCTCGCGCTCAGCACGTGCTCGCGCACCGTGCGGTGCTTGCCGTGCGTGAGCACGACCCTCCCCTCCCCCGCGCGCTCCGTCGCCGGGCCGAGGTCGATCGCGTCGACCGTGCAGCGCAGCAGGTCGCCGTAGCGCGCGCCCGTGGCGCGCGTGAGGCCGGCGATCACCGCGAGGCGCACGGTCTCCGGCTTCGCGGCCTCGACCATCGCCTCCGTCGCCAGCAGGCGCCACACCCACTCGGCCTCGTCGAGCGTGACGGTGGGGCGCGGGTAGCGGGACGCGGCGCTGGTGCTGGCGCTGGTGTCGGCGGTCGTGCTGCCCGCCGCGTCCGGGCCGGTGGGTGACGTCGCGTCGTCGGGCATGGGTGAACCCTACCGCTTGGCACACTTTTTGTGTGGAGAGCGACTGGCGGGCGTGTCGCCGCCAGGCCCGCCGCGGCTCCCTGACCACCGAATTGAATACGTATGCAGAATGCTGCATACTCGTGCCCATGTCCAAGGTTCTCACCTCCCTGCCCGTGGGAGAGCGCGTCGGGATCGCGTTCTCCGGGGGCCTCGACACGTCCGTCGCCGTCGCGTGGATGCGCGACAAGGGCGCGGTGCCGTGCACCTACACCGCCGACATCGGCCAGTACGACGAGCCCGACATCGGCTCCGTGCCCGGTCGTGCGACCGCCTACGGCGCCGAGATCGCGCGCCTCGTGGACTGCCGCGCCGCGCTCGTCGAGGAGGGTCTGGCCGCGCTCGCGTGCGGCGCGTTCCACATCCGCTCCGGCGGACGCGCGTACTTCAACACCACTCCCCTGGGCCGCGCGGTCACGGGCACGCTCCTGGTCCGCGCGATGCAGGAGGACGACGTCCAGATCTGGGGCGACGGGTCGACCTTCAAGGGCAACGACATCGAGCGGTTCTACCGCTACGGGCTGCTCGCCAACCCGCACCTGCGCATCTACAAGCCGTGGCTCGACGCGGACTTCGTGGCGGAGCTCGGCGGGCGCAAGGAGATGTCGGAGTGGCTGCTGGCCCACGACCTGCCGTACCGGGACAGCACCGAGAAGGCGTACTCCACGGACGCGAACATCTGGGGCGCGACGCACGAGGCGAAGACGCTCGAGCACCTCGACACGGGCATCGAGACCGTCGACCCGATCATGGGCGTGCGGTTCTGGGACCCCGCGGTCGAGATCGCGACCGAGGACGTGACGATCGGCTTCGTCCAGGGCCGTCCGGTGACGATCAACGGGGAGGAGTTCGAGTCGGCCGTCGCGCTGGTCCAGGAGGCCAACGCGATCGGCGGCCGCCACGGGCTCGGCATGTCCGACCAGATCGAGAACCGCATCATCGAGGCCAAGAGCCGCGGCATCTACGAGGCCCCCGGCATGGCGCTCCTGCACGCCGCGTACGAGCGCCTGGTCAACGCGATCCACAACGAGGACACCCTCGCGCAGTACCACACCGAGGGCCGCCGCCTCGGCCGCCTCATGTACGAAGGCCGGTGGCTCGACCCGCAGGCGCTCATGATCCGCGAGTCGCTGCAGCGCTGGGTGAGCACCGCCGTCACCGGCGAGGTCACGCTGCGCCTGCGCCGCGGCGAGGACTACTCGATCCTCGACACCACCGGGCCCGCGTTCAGCTACCACCCGGACAAGCTGTCGATGGAGCGCACCGAGGACTCCGCGTTCGGCCCGATGGACCGGATCGGCCAGCTCACCATGCGCAACCTCGACATCGCCGACTCGCGGGCCAAGCTCGAGCAGTACGCCGGCATCGGGATCGTCGGCACCACGCACGCGGCGCTCATCGGCGCCGTGCAGGCGTCCACCGAGCTCATCGGCGCGATGCCCGAGGGCGGCGCCGAGGTCATCGCGTCGCGCGGCATGGCCGAGGGCGACGACGCGCTCCTCGACCGCGCCGCGATGGAGTCCGGCACGGACTGACCGCCACGACGCCCACCGACGGCGCCCGGGTCGACGACCGACCCGGGCGCCGTCGCGGCTAGGCTCGCAGGGTGAGCGCGGGCACCGGGGAGCTGTGGGGGACGATCGCCGGACCCGTCGACCACGAGCTGGTCGTCAAGAAGTCCCGCTTCCTCGCGCACCTCTCCCCCGTCCCGTCCGTCGCCGCGGCCGACGCCGTCGTCGCGCGCGTGCGCAAGGAGCACTGGGACGCGCGCCACCACTGCGTCGCGCTCGTCGTCGGCCCGCACGCCGACCAGCAGCGCTCCACCGACGACGGCGAGCCCTCCGGCACCGCCGGCATCCCCATGCTCGAGGTGCTGCGGCACCGCCACGTGACCGACGTCGTCGCCGTCGTCACGCGATACTTCGGCGGCGTCCTGCTCGGAGCCGGCGGCCTCGTGCGCGCCTACTCGAGCGCGGTGAGCGAGGCGCTCGACCTCGCGCGACCCGTGCGCCGCGCCGTGCTCACCGCGGTGCACGTCGACGCCCCGCACGCCGACGCCGGGCGCCTCCACGGCGTCCTGCGCGACTGGTGCGACCACCACCACGGCACGCTCGAGGGCGTCGACTACGGCACGACGGCCGCGTTCACCGTCCTCGTCCCCCCGGCCGAGCTCGACCGGTTCGACGCCGACCTCGCCGCCGCGTCGTCCGGCGCCCTCGTCGCGCGCCGGGGCGACAGCCGCGTCGTCGACGTCCCCGCCTGAGCGCGCCCGCGCAGGAACCCCGCACACCGCGAGGTAGAGCCGTGGTCGGCCGAGGTAGAGCCGTAGTCCAGGGAGATAGAGCCGTAGTCGCGCGAGGTAGAGGCCCGGTCACGCGAAGAAGAGCCGTCGTCGCGCGAAACCGATCTGCCCGCAGACCGACGATTGCTCGCTCGACCCGTCGGCGCAGGCGACCACGACAAGCCGGGGCGCCACCGCCGTCGGGCCGAGAGCCGAGGCGAGCCGAGGCGAGCCGAGGGCAGCGCACCCGCCCGGCGCGTGCAGCGCC
The DNA here is from genome assembly GCF_049538415.1 of Cellulosimicrobium sp. AB352. Taxonomy (NCBI): domain Bacteria; kingdom Bacillati; phylum Actinomycetota; class Actinomycetes; order Micrococcales; family Promicromonosporaceae; genus Cellulosimicrobium; species Cellulosimicrobium sp. AB352. Next base: position 115,306 of record NZ_JBMVFX010000011.1, read on the forward strand.
CGACCGACCACGCCTCTACCCCGGCCGACCGGGCCTCTACCTCGGCCGACCTAGCCTCTATCCCGGCCGACCTAGCCTCTATCCCGGCCGACCACGCCTCTACCTCGGCCGACCCAGGCTCTCCCCCGGCGTCAGGCGCTGACGCCGTCCGGGCCGACGACGGCGCCGTCGGGGACGCGGGCGGAGCCGCCCGGGTCGGCGAGCTCGGCCTCGCCGGTGACCGTCACGCCGGAGCCGAAGGTCCAGTCCCCGCGCACCGTGAGCGAGCGGGCCGCGCGCAGGGACGGGGTGCCGTCGTCGAACCGGGCGTCGAACGCGGCGATGGTCTTGTAGTGGGCCGGGTCGAGGTCCACGAACGGCGCGTCGGTGCGCGCGACGAACCGGTACGCGTCGTCGAGGTCATAGACGTCCGAGCGGAGCACGAGGAGGTCGTTCGTCGTCTTCACCGGCAGGAACCGGTCGCGGCCCACCTCGATCGCGACGGCGCCGTCGAACACCTCGACCGCGGCCCCCATGGCGGACTCGATCTGCACGACCTCGGGCGACGACGGGTCGGTCGGGTCGACGGTCTTGGTGTTCTTGATGAGCGGGAGCTCGAGCACCCCGCCGGTGCGGTCGAGCTCGGCCGACAGCGCCTCGAGGTCGAACCACAGGTTGTTGGTGTTGAAGTACCGGTGCCGGCTGATGTCGGCGGCGGCGTCCTGGTCCTCGGCCGGGGTCTGCGCCGTCTCGCGCAGGACGAGGCGCCCGTCGCTGCGGCGCACGACGAGGTGGCCGCCCTTGCGGTCCGCGGGCGTGCGGCGCGCGACCTCGGCGGCGAACGGCGCCCCGCTCGCGGCGAACCAGCCGGCCATCGCGGCGTCGGGCGCGGCGCCGAGGTTGTCGGAGTTCGAGACGCTCGCGTAGCGGTACCCGGCGTCGAGCAGGGCGCGCAGCGCGCCGGACGCGTAGAGGGCGGTGTACAGGTCGCCGTGGCCGGGCGGGCACCACTCCAGCTCCGGGTCGGCGGGCCAGTCGACGGGCGTGAGGTCGCTCGCGAGGATCTTGGGCTCGCGGTTCTGCAGGAAGTCGAGCGGGAGGTCGCCGACGGCGAGGTCGTCGTGCGGGGCGAGCGCGGCGAGCGTGTCGGCCTGCGTGCGGAACGAGTTCATGAGCAGCAGCGGCAGCGGCGCCCCGGTCGCGCGCCGCGCGGCGCGCACCTGCGCGACGATGACGTCGAGGAAGGTCAGCGGCCCGCCGTCGGGGTGCTGGGGGTCGGCGTCGCGCACCGTGAGGAGCGACTTGGCGCGGTCCATGCCCATCGACGTGCCGAGCCCGCCGTTGAGCTTGATGACCGCCGTGCGGCGCAGCGCCTCGCGGGCGGCGTCCTCGGGCACCTCGAGCTCGTCGCGGTGCGTGACGTCGGTGAGCGGCTCGACGTCGGCCTCCGGGATCATGCCGGTCGCGCCGGACTCGAGGAGCCGGTAGAAGCGGGCGAAGACGTCGATGGCGGCGGGCGCGACGCCCGCGTCGCGCATGCGGTCGGTGGACTGGCTCAGGCCCTGGCTGCTCATGCCCCGATGGTAGGGGCGCGACGCGGTCGTGGCCCGGCGCGGGGACGGCCGGACCGCGGGTGAGACAGGGCTCACAGCCCTACCGTGGGCAGATGGCGGACGTCCTGCCCGACGACGTGGCGACCTGGCTCGGGTCGTGGTTCTGGGCGCCCGGCTACGACGTCGCGCGCGAGGTGCTGCAGCGCGGCACGGCGGCGATCCTCGTCGTCGCGTTCCTCGTCGTCGTGCGGCAGTGGCGCCCGCTGCTGGGCGAGCGTGGGCTGCTGCCCGCCGCGACGTTCGTGGCGCGCACGACGTGGCGCGACGCCCCGAGCGTGCTCCGGTGGCGGTGCTCGGACCGGTTCGTCATCGCGCTCGCGTGGGGCGCGGCAGGACTGGCGGCGCTCCTCGTCGTGGGGGTCCCGCAGCGCGGGCCGTGGTGGCTGACGACGCTCGCCTTCCTCGTGCTGTGGGCCGTCTACCTGTCGGTGGTGAACGTCGGGCAGCGGTTCTACGGGTTCGGCTGGGAGTCGCTGCTGTGCGAGGTGACGTTCCTCGTGGGGTGGCTGGGCTCGTCCGGCGAGGGCGCCCCTCCCCCGCTGCTCGTGCTGCTCCTCGCCCGCTGGTGCCTGTTCCGGGTCGAGCTCGGCGCGGGACTCATCAAGCTCCGCGGGGACCGCGCGTGGCGGGACCTCACGGCCCTGGAATACCACCACGAGACGCAGCCCCTCCCCGGCCCGTTCTCGTGGCACGCGCACCACCTGCCGCGGTGGTGGCACCGCGTCGAGGTGGCGGGCAACCACGTGACGCAGCTCGTCGTGCCCTTCGCGCTCTTCGCGCCGCAGCCGGTCGCGAGCGTCGCGGGCGGGGTCGTGGTGCTCACGCAGGCGTGGCTGCTCGTGACGGGCAACTTCGCGTGGCTGAACTGGCTGACGATCGTGCTCGGGCTCGGCGTCGTGAGCGACGGCGCGTGGGCCGCGGTCGGATCGTGGCTCGTACCCGCGCTCGGGCGCGGCGAAGATCCGGCGCCCGACGGCGGCGCCGCCCTGGGCGGCCCGGTCGCCCTGGTCGTGGCGGTGCTCGCGGTGTCGGTGCTCCTGCTCGTCCTCGGCGTGCGCCCGGCGCGCAACCTCGTCGCGCGTCGGCAGCTCATGAACGCGAGCTTCGAGCCGTTCCGGCTCGTCAACGCGTACGGCGCGTTCGGCTCGGTCTCGCGGCGTCGCGACGAGGTGGTCGTGGAGGGGACGACGGCCCGCTCCCCCGGTCCCGACGACTGGGTCGAGTACGCGTTCCGCGGCAAGCCGGGCGACGTGGGGCGCCGCCCGCCGCAGGTCGCGCCCTACCACCTGCGGCTGGACTGGCAGATGTGGTTCCTCGCGCTCGGGTCGCCCGGCACGCGGTGGTTCGAGGTGCTGCTGCTCCGGCTCCTGGAGGCCGACCGCCCGACCCTGCGCCTGCTCGCGGCGGACCCGTTCGCCGACGACCCCGACGGCCCCGCCCCGCGGTGGGTGCGGGCCCGCGTCTTCCGTTACCGGTACACGACGCGCGCCGAGCGGCGACGCACCGGCGACTGGTGGGTGCGCGAGGAGCGCGGGGCGCTCGTCGACCCGGTGGACCGCGAGCGGCTGCGGCTGCTCCTGGGCCCGCGGGCCTGAGCGGCCGGCGGGCGCGGCCGATCCCGTCCGGGGTGGCCGCGACGACGGCCCGGCAGTGTCCTACTCGAAGCGGGACGGGTCGCCCGCGCCGACGCGCACGACCTCGGGGGCGCCGTCGGAGAAGTCGACGACCGTCGTCGGCTCGCTGCCCCGCTCGCCGCCGTCCACGACCGCGTCGACGACGTGGTCGAGCTCCTCCTTGATCGCCCAGCCGTCGGTGAGCGCCTCGGTCGAGCCGGGGAGGATGAGCGAGCTCGACAGGATCGGCTCCCCGAGCGCGGCGACGATGGCCTGGGCGACGGTGTCCCCGGGGATGCGGACGCCCACGGTCTTCTTCTTGGGGTGCGCGAGGCGGCGCGGGACCTCGGACGTCGCGCGCAGGATGAAGGTGTACGGGCCCGGGGTGGCCGCCTTGATCGACCGGAACGCCGCGTTGTCGACCATGACGAAGTGGCCGAGCTGGGCGAAGTCGGCGCACACGAGCGTGAAGTGGTGCCGGTCGTCGAGGTGGCGGATGCGGCGGATGCGGTCGGCACCCTCGCGGTCGTCCATGCGGCAGCCGAGCGCGTAGCCGGAGTCGGTCGGGTAGGCCACGAGGCCGCCGTCCTCGAGGAGGGCGACGACCTGCGCGATCGCGCGCGGCTGCGGGTTGTCGGGGTGCACGTCGAGGTAGCGGGCCATGGGGCGAGCCTAGGCCCGGGTCCGCGGTCCGGCCGCCGGGACCGCCGTCGTCGCGCGCCCCGCCCCGAGGCGGCTAACGGGGCAGGTGCGCGGAGACGCGGCGCAGCTCCGCCGGGCTCGCGTTCCCCCCAGAGCAGACGACGCCGACGCGGCGCCCGGCGAACCGGTCGGGGTCGGCGAGGACGGCGGCGAGGGCGGCCGCGCCTGCGCCCTCGGCGACGGTCCGGGCCGCGGTGAGGTAGAGCGCGGCGGCGCGGTCGATCGTGTCGTCGTCGACGAGGACGAAGTCGTCGAGGTGCTCGCGCAGGACGGCCTGGGTGAGCGCGAAGCCGGTGCCGGTGGCGAGGCCCTCGGCGCGCGAGGTGTTGGGCCGGGCGACGAGGTCGCGCGCGCGCCACGAGTCGTGCGCGGCGGGCGAGGCGGCCGACTGCACGGCGACGACCTCGAGCCCGGGGGCGAGCGCCTGGGCGACGAGGCAGGCCGCGGCCGCGCCGCTCCCCCCGCCCACGGGGACGACGAGCACGTCGAGGTCCGGCGCGTCGGCGAGGAGCTCGAGGTACGCCGTCGCGACCCCGGCGACGAGGAGGGGCTCGTTCGCCGCGCTGACGAGCCGGGAGCCGTCCTCGGCCGCGAGCGCCGTGGCGTGCTCGCGGGCGTCGTCGAAGGTGGTGCCGGTGAGGACGAGGCGGGCGCCGAGGTCGCGGACGGCGTCGGCCTTGGTGGGGTTGGGGTGGGTGGGCATGACGATGGTGCAGGGGGTGGCGGTGGTGCGGGCGGCGTGGGCGACGGCCTGGGCGTGGTTGCCGGTGGAGAAGGCGGTGACGCCGTGGGCGCGCTCGTCGGGGGTGAGGCGCAGGAGCAGGTTGAGGGCGCCGCGGACCTTGAAGGCTCCGGTGGGCTGGTGGTTCTCGTGCTTGACGACGACGTGGGCGCCGGTGGCGCGGTCGAGCGCGGGGTAGGTGCGGGCGGGGGTGGGCTGGAGGTGGGTGGCGAGGAGGCGGCGGGCGTCGAGGACGTCGCGCAGGGTGGGCGGGGCGAGGTCTGCGGGGGGCATGGGTCCACGGTCCCGCGGGCCGTCTCATCGGTCCAATGCCTGTTCTGTGGGGACCGATCGACGGGATCTATGCTTCGCGCATGAGGGTGTGGACATGGACCTGACGCGGTTGCGGGTGCTGGCGGCGGTGGCGCGCGAGGGCTCGGTCACGGGGGCGGCGCGTGCGCTGCACTACGCGCAGCCGTCGGTGAGCCATCATCTGGCGCGCCTGGAGGCGGAGGTGGGGGTGCCGCTGACGGAGCGGCACGGCCGGGGTGTGCGGCTGACGGCGGCGGGTCGGCTGCTCGCGGCGCGGGCGGACGAGATCGTGGGGCGCGTGGGCGCGGCGCGCGAGGAGCTGGACGCCCTGGTGTCGTTGTCGGCGGGTCGGGTGCGGCTGGCGGCCTTCCCGTCGGCGTTGGCGACGCTGGTGCCCGACGTCGTGGGTCGCCTCGCGCGCGAGCACCCGGGGCTGGGCGTGGGGCTGGTGGAGGCGGAGCCGCCGGAGGCGCTGGACGGGTTGCGGCGCGGTGCGGTGGACGTGGCGCTGGTGTTCGAGCACGACCGGTCGCCGGTGGACGTGGAGGGGCTGCGCGCGGTGCCGGTGCTCGCGGAGGAGCTGTTCCTCGTGCAGGCGGGGGCCGGCCCGCACCCGGGGACGCACCCCGGGAGGGACTCCGCCACGGACGGGGCCGCGGCGTCGTCCGAGGAGGGGGCGGTGGACCTCGCTCCGCTCGCGGACGCGGCGTGGATCGCGGGCTGCGAGCGGTGCCGGGCGGACCTGGTGGGGCGGTGCGAGCGGGCGGGGTTCACGCCGCGCGTCGCGTTCGAGACGGACGACTACGTCGCGGTGCAGGCGCTCGTGGCGTCGGGCGTGGGGGTGTCCCTGCTGCCTGCGCTGGCGCTGCGGGCGCACCGGGACCCGCGGGTGACGGTGCGGGCGCTGCCGGGGGCGGCGCGGCGCGTGCTCGCGGTCTCGTACGGGGAGCGTCCGTCCCCGGGTGCGGCGGCGGTGGTGGAGGGTCTGGTGCGCGCGGCGGACTGACGCCGGTCAGCCGGACACGACGACGGCGGGCGCCGCGAGGACGAGCAGCACGACGCACACGCCCGCGACGGCCATGGAGAGCGCGAACGGGGCGCGGCTGCGCGGGCGCACGACCCCGACGGCGCCGGCGGTGAGGGCGAGCACGACGGCGACGGCGCCCAGGGCCCACGTCACGGGGCCGGGGGGCGTGGGCGGTTCGGTCACGACGAGCGCGGACGCCGCGGCCAGCAGCACGGGGGCGAGCACGGAGCTCGCGCGGCGCCCGAGCCGGTGCGGCAGGCCGCGCACGCCCGTGGCGGCGTCGTCCTCGAGGTCGGGCAGCGTGTTCGCGACGTGCGCGCCGACGCCGAGCAGCGCGGCGGCCGCGACGGCCCACGGGGCGGGGCGGCCCGCTCCGGGGGCGGCGAGCACGACGAACACGGCGAGCAGCCCGAAGGAGACGGCGTACGGGGCCCAGGACCACCACGTGGCCTTGAGCAGCGCGTTGTACGACCACGCGACCCCGACGGCGACGACGTGCACCGCCCCGGGCAGCAGCCCCGTCGCGAGGGACAGCACGACGCACGCGCCGAGCGCCACGAGCGCCGCGGCACGCAGGGTGGCCGCCGTGACGAGGCCCGTGACCACGGGCTTGTCGGAGCGGCCGACGGCGACGTCGCGGCGCGCGTCGAGCCAGTCGTTCGACCAGCCGACGGAGAGCTGGCCGGTGAGGACGGCGAGCGCGACGAGCGTCGTGGTGCGGGCGCCGGCGCCGATGCCCGCGGAGAGCGCGAGGGCGAACGCGGTGACCATCACGGTGGGCGGGAAGTGGCTCGCGACCACGAGGCCGCGCACGAGCCCTCGCGAGCGACCGGTCACCATGGCGGCAACCTAGCCCGCCGCCGGGTCGCGCGCCCGGCGCCCGGGCCGGTCGTCGCGGCTACCCCCTCCCCCCGCGCGGGCGGACCGGGCCGGTGGGACGATGCGGGCATGTCGCGCGTCGTCGCCGTCGGGACCTCGCTTCCCGCGCATGCGTACCGCCAGGACGAGATCTCCCGGGTCACGAGCGAGCTGCTCACCGACGACCCGGTGCGCCGTGCGCTCACGCGCCGGCTGCACGCCCACGCGGGCGTCGAGACCCGTCATCTCGCGCTGCCCCTGGAGGACTACGGCGGGCTGTCGTTCGGCTCCGCCAACGACGCCTTCCTCGCGCTCGGGACCGACCTCGCGGAGCAGGCGTGCCGCGCGGCGCTCGACGACGCGGGCCTGCGCCCGGACGAGGTCGACCACGTGGTCCTCACCACCGTCACGGGCGTGGGCGCGCCGACGCTCGACGTGCTCGTCGCGGCCCGGCTCGGCCTGCGACCGGACGTGCGCCGCACGCCGTCGTTCGGGTGGGGCTGCGCCGGGGGCGCGGCGGGCCTGGCGCGGGCGGACGACCTGCTGCGGGGACGCCCGCGGGACGTCGCGCTCCTCGTCGCCGTCGAGCTGTGCTCCCTGACGCTCCAGCGCACCGACCCGTCGACGGCGAACATCGTGGCGTCGGGCCTGTTCGGCGACGGCGCGGGGGCGGCCGTCCTCGTCGGGGACGAGCACCGCCTCGCCCGACGCCCGGGCCCGTACGGGCGGGCGGGCGCGGGCGTGCGCGCCCGGGGCGTGCGCGTCGTCGACTCGCGCTCGCACCTGCACGCGGGCACGACGGGCGACCTGGGGTGGCGCGTCGGCGACACGGGGTTCGAGATCGTGCTGTCGGCGCGTCTGCCCGAGCTCATCGGGGCGCACCTGCTGGGCGACGTCAAGGCCCTGCTCGCCGAGCACGACCTCGAGCCGGGCGACGTCGGGGCGTGGGTCGTGCACGCGGGCGGCCCCCGCGTCCTGGACGCGGTGCGCGACACCCTGGGACTCGCCGAGGAGGAGCTCGCGCTCAGCCGGGCGTCCCTGCGCGACGTGGGGAACCTGTCGTCGGCGTCGGTGCTGCACGTGCTCGGCGCGACCCTGGCCCGCACGGACGTGCCGCCCGGCGCGCCGGCCGTCCTCATGGCGTTCGGTCCCGGGGTGAGCACCGAGCTCGTCCTGCTGCGGCTCGACGGCCGCGGCCCGCGCCGGGCGCACGGGCCCGGTCACGCGGGCGAGCACGCGGTCGCGCGAGCCGAGGGGGTCCAGGGATGAGCCTCGCCTGGTACGTGGTGCTCGTCGGCGCCACCGCCGTCGAACGCCTCGCCGAGCTCGTCGTCTCGGCCCGCAACGCCCGCTGGTCGTTCGCCCGGGGCGGCGTCGAGTCGGGCCGCGGCCACTTCCCCGCGATGGTCGCCCTGCACACGGGGCTGCTGCTCGCGTGCGTGGCCGAGGCGTGGCTCGCCGACCGGCCGTTCCTGCCGTGGCTCGGCTGGCCCATGCTCGTCCTCGTGCTCGCGAGCCAGGGCCTGCGCTGGTGGTGCATCGCGACCCTCGGGCCGCGGTGGAACACGCGCGTCATCGTCGTGCCGGGCCTGCCGCTCGTCGCGCGCGGCCCCTACCGGTGGCTGCGCCACCCCAACTACGTCGCCGTCGTGGTCGAGGGCGTCGCGCTGCCGCTCGTGCACTCGTGCTGGATCACGGCCGTCGCGTTCACGCTGCTCAACGCCGTGCTGCTCGCCCGCTTCCGCATCCCCGCCGAGGAGAGCGCCCTCGTCCGCGCGACCGCGGGCGGCGCCGCCGCGCACCCGGCCGTGCCGTGACCCCTCCCCGGTCGACCGCACGCCGCGCGACCGACCGCGACGTCGACGTGCTGGTCGTCGGCGGCGGGCCCGTCGGGCTCGCCGCCGCCCTGCACGCCCGCCGCGCCGGGCACGACGTCCTCGTGGTCGACCGCCGCGCGGGCGTCATCGACAAGGCGTGCGGCGAGGGCCTGCTCCCCGGCGCGCTCGCCGCGGTCCTCGCCCTCGGCGTCGACCCGCCGGGCCACCCGCTCGCCGGCATCAGCTACCGCGACGCCACCCGCCACGCCGACCACCCGTTCGCCGCCGGCCCGGGCCGCGGCGTGCGGCGCACCGCGCTGCACGCCGCCCTGCGCGAGCGCGCGCTCGCCGAGGGCGTCACGATCGAGCACGCCACGCTCCGCGCGCTGCGTCAGGACACCCGCGGGGTCGACGTCGTGCTCGGCGCGGCGCGAGCACCCGCCGGGGAGAACCCGGGGCCGGACGGCGGCGCGGACGAGGTCGTGCGGGCCGCCCGCGTGCTCGGCTGCGACGGGCTGCACTCCACCGTGCGCCGCCTGACCGGGCTCGACGCCCCGCCGCACGGGCGCGCCCGGTTCGGCCTGCGCACCCACTACCGGCTCGCCCCGTGGAGCGACCTCGTCGAGGTGCACTGGGCACCGCACGCCGAGGCGTACGTCACCCCGGTCGCGCCCGACGTCGTCGGCGTCGCCGTCCTCACCCACCGCGACGGCGCCCGCGGCGCGCCCCCGGACGCGCACCACGGGCTCGACGCGTTCGGCGAGCTCGCGGACCGCGTGCGCGACGCCCCCGTGCTCGGGCGCGTCCGCGGCGCGGGGCCGCTGCGCCAGCGTGCCCGACGCCGCACCGCCGGGCACGTGCGCCTCGTGGGCGACGCGTCCGGGTACGTCGACGCGCTCACCGGCGAGGGCGTGCGCGTCGGGCTCGCCCAGGCCGAGGCCGCCGTGCGCCACCTCGACGACCCGGCCGCGTACGAGCGCGCCTGGTCCCGCGCCACGCGCGACTACCGCGTCCTCACCTCCGGCCTGCTCGCCTGGGCGGGCAGCCCCGCCCGCCGCGCGATCGTGCCCGCCGCGAGCGCCGCGCCGTGGCTGTACGGGGCGGTCGTGGAGCGCCTGGCCCGCTGACGCGCGGCTCCGTGCCGGTCGCGGTACCCGCCCGCCGCCCTCGTCCGGCGAGCGGCCCGTCGTCTCGCCACGCCCCGGTGTGGGCGCCCGCCGCTACCGTGCGGCCATGACCTCGCTCGACCTGCACGTCGTCCCCGACCGCTTCCTGCTCGGCCACGTCCCGGGCGCCACGTTCCCCGAGGACGACGAGTGGGTCGCGCTCGTGCGCGCCCCCGAAGGGCTCACGGTCGTGCGGCACGCCTCGCCGTTCGACGACGCCGAGCGGTGGGCGGGCTTCTACGGCTCGGCCCACGGGCTGGAGACGTCGGGCGTGCTCGCGTCCGTCGTCGGGCCGCTGGGCGAGGCGGGCGTGCCGGTGTTCGTCGCGTCCACGTTCCACGCGGACCTCGTGCTGGTCCCGGAGGTTCGGCTCGAGCAGGCCACCCGGGTGCTGCGCGACGCCGGGCACGCGGTCGCCGCTCCTCGGTGACCCCGGGGCGCCGCCCGTCGTCGTGCCTGGCCCCTGCACCGGTAGCATGCGCGGATGCGAGCGCGAGGGTGGGTGGCGGCAGCGGCCGTGGTGCTGAGCACGGCGGTCCTGGTCGGGTGCGGGTCCGGCGGTGCCGGCCCGACGGACGGGACCGAGGAACCGGAGGCGGCGAGCAGCGCTGCGCCGTCGCCCGCCACGGACGCCCCGGCGCAGGACGGCGCCCCGGACGACGCCGCGACCTGCGTCGCCTACAGCGACGTCATGACGATCGTGGAGAACGCCGACCTCGGCCTCGCCGACGGCCGCATGGCGGAGCAGGAGCGGGACGGCTGGTACGAGCTCGCCACCCGCGTGCTCGGCCGCCTGCCGTCCGGCGGGGACAGCGCCGTGCAGACGGCGGTCGGCGACCTCCAGGCGGCCGCGCCGGCCGTCGCGGTCGGGACGTTCGCCGAGTCGACCGGCGTGGGCTCCCCGGAGTGGTCGCAGGCCCAGGCAGACCTCGGCGACGCGTGCGAGGCGCTCGGGACTCCGCTGATGATCGCCCCCTTCACCGGCGGCTAGCCCGACGCCCGGCCGCCGCGCCACCGCGCTCGGCGGCCCGCGCGCCACCGCGCTCGGCGGGGCAGCCGGTCACCCCGGCACCGCTGCCCTCTCTGCCCGGTCGAGCAGGTCGCGCGCGCGGTCGCGCGGCAGGAACGCGAGGAGCGCGTCCTTCTCCCCCACGCGCACCCGCTCCGCCACCTCGAAGCCGAGGGCCCGCATCCGGGCGTGCGCCCGCTCGTTCGCCGCGTCCGGCTCGACGACGATCCGGTCCACCCGCGGGTCGGCGAGGCAGAACGCGACGACCAGCGGACCGACGCCGGCCCACAGGTCCGCCCCGCGCGGACCGCGCCCGCCGAGCAGGAAGTGCAGCCCGACGTCGCCCGGTGCCACCGCGTACGCCTCGCCCACGGGGTCGTGCTCCGGCTCGTAGGTCTGCAGGAGCGCGACCGGGGCGTCGTCCCACCGCACGAGGAACGCGTGGTGCGTCGGCAACGAGCCGACGTAGGCGTACAGGTCGCGCAGCTCCGTCCGGGACAGGTCCCCGAGCCCCCAGAACCGCGCCCACGGCCGGGTCACCCAGGCGTGCAGGACGTCGAGGTCCGCGTCCGGGTCGAGGACGCGCAGGGTCAGGCGGCCTCCGCCCGGCGCATGGTGCGCGAGGAGCAGCTCCCCGGGAGCGCCGGTGCGCAGGCGGCCGGGGGCGGGCGCGGGCGGGTCGGTCGTGGTCATCGGGTCTCCTCGTGGCGCAGCAGGGCCCAGTCGGTCACGACGGGCACGGTCTCGGCGTCGGCCCAGGCGGCGAGCCGGTCGGCGAAGTGGGGCGAGCGCGGGTCGCCGCTCGCGCCGAACGGCACGCCCCAGCGGCTCGCGTCCCGGTCGGCGAGGTCCCACACCCAGCGCGCGACCGACCCGCGCACGCACACGTCGCTGACCCCCGGCACGCTCGCGGTGCAGCGCACGGTGTCCGTGTCGCCCCCGAGCGGCACGTCCGGCACGCGCGGGACCGGCGCGCCCGGCACGTCGAGGAGCACGTGCAGCCCGAGCACGCGGTGGGTGTCGCCCCACACCGGGACCGGGCCCGACGCGTCGTCCCGCGCCCGCACGACGTCGGCGAGCGCGGCCCACGCGAGCGCGGCGCCGTCGATCCCGAGCCACGCGGCGCCGAGGAGCGCGGGCAGCGCGTCGGCGACGCGCGCGGTGACCGACAGCCACGGCGCGAAGACCGGGTCGAGGCCGTGGGGCGCGTGCAGCGGCGCGAGCGCGGGGTGCGCCGCGACCCGGCCGACCAGCGCGCCGCGCCAGGCCGCGAAGAGCGCCGCGTCGGCGCTGTCCGCGTCCATGCGGCGGTCCCACGCGCGCAGCCGCGCCGCCGCGTGGACCGTCGCGGGATCGGGACGCGCGGTCGTGCTGTCATCGGCCCCGGCCTCGTCGCCCGAGGCGTAGGCGTCGCGGTCGAGCCACCCGAGCAGGTCGTCCGCGCCGCCGAGCAGCGTGTCCGCGTGGACGCGCGACTGGTCCGCCGCGGTCGCGTCGTCACCCGCCGCCGCGAGGAGCGCCCGGATCCGGCGGGCGCGGTGCGGCGGGGCGTACGTGCGGCCCAGGTCGAGGTCGGGCCGCGCGGGCCGCTCGTTCGCGTCGACCGCGACGTCGACGACGACCACGGGCGGGGGCGGCACGACCCACGGGCGGGCGCGCCCGGCGTCGGCCCACCCCGGCAAAGGCAGCGTGCGCTCGGCCGGGTCGCGGCGAGGCACGCGCCCCGCCGTCACCGACAGCACCGTCGCGCGGTCCGCCGCCAGCACGCGATCCACCGGGTCGACCCACGTCGCGAACGCGTCCGTGACGTCGCGCGCGGACCCGGCCCGCAGGAGCCGTCGCCACGCGGCGACCCCGAGGTCGGCGTCCACGCGAGCGGGCAGGCGCACCGCGAACGTCCGGCCCGGGTCGTCGGGCCCACCGGAGACGACGACGCCGCGCGCCGTCTCGATCGTCTCCACCCGGTGCTCGACCGGTCCGCCCGGCGCGCGCACGCGGACCGTGGCGTGGACGACGTCCGCCCGCTCCGGACCGTCCGGCCCTTCCGCGACGACACCGCCGTCCGCGGTGCGGTGCAGCCGCTCCGCGACGACGTCGACGTGGTGCGCCATCGCGTTCGTCACGCCCCACGCCGCCGCGCCCGCGTGCCCGAAGTGCGGGACCCCCGGGACGCCCGGGAACGCGAGCCCGACGACGTCGTACGCGTCGCACGCCAGGCGCACCTGCTGGTAGACGCCCGGCAGCTCCAGGAGGCGGTGCGGGTCGCCCGCGAGCAGCGGCGCCCCGCCGCGCGTGCGCGCGCCCGCGAGCGCCCACGCGTTCGACCCCGAGCCGGGGCCGCCGTCGACGGCGAGCAGGTCGAGCACCGTGGTGAGGGGAACGTCGGGCCGGGAGCGCGCGACCTCGGCCCCGAGCGTGCGCGCGACGTGGTCGCGCCACAGCACGTGCGGGAAGCCGGAGAACAGGACGTGCGCGACGAGGAAGACGCCGAGGGGCGCCCACGCGGGCCACGGCTCGTGCGGCGGCAGGTCGCCCCCTCCGGGCCAGGCCGCGTCGGCGAGGGCGTGCATCTCGGGCACGTCGCGCCCGCGCTCGAGACCGTCGTTCACGCCCGCGGTGTACGCGTCGACCCAGGCGTGGTCGTCGTCCGCGAGCGCCGCGTAGGCGCGGCGCGCGGTGTCGGCGAGGCGGACGCGGTGGGCGAACCGGTCCCACGCGAGGCCGGGCTCGCCCAGGCGCTCGGCGAGCCGCCCCTCGGCGCGCCACCGGTCGACCTCGATCTGCCAGCCGCGGTCGAGCGCGGTGACGTACCCCTGCCCGCGCGCGAGCGCGAGCTCGTCGGCGGCGCGCACGTGCGGGACGCCCCACGCGTCGCGGTGCACGGAGAACCCGCCCGGGCTCGCGGCCACGTCAGCCCTCCCGCGCGGCGGGGTTGGCGAGGGTGCCCGCGTACAGCAGGGACGCGGACTGGTCGGCGAGGTCGACCATCTGGAGCGTGTTGCGCAGCTGGAGGCGGTTGAGGCACGAGTGCGCGAACCGCGGGGCGCGCAGGTCGACGCCGCCGCGCAGGTCGGGGTGGTCGGCGCGGTGGGCGTCGAGGCACTCCGCGACGAGGCGCCAGAACCGGTCCTCGGTCAGCACGCCGTCGCCGTGGAGGATCGCGGCGAGGTGGCGCAGGACGCCGTCGAACACGTCGGTGAAGATCGCGAGCGCCTTCTCCTCGTCGTCGACGACGGCGCGCACACGCTCGACGCCGGGCGGGAGCGGCGCGTCGCCGAGGACGGCGATCTCCTCGCCGACGTCCTTCATGACCGCACGGACCACGACGTGGTCGCGGAGCACGAGGATGAGGTTCTCGCCGTGCGGCATGAACGCGAGGTCGTGCGCGAGGAGCGCGTGGGCGAGCGGGCGCAGGTAGGCGTCGAGGTAGGCGCGCACCCAGTCGGCGGGGTCGAGCCCGGAGGCGCGCACGAGCGCGGTCGCGTGCGCGGCGCCGTCGGGGTCGCGGTGCAGGAGCGCGGCCATGGTGGCGAGGCGCTCCCCGGGCGCGGTGCGCGGCACGGGGCTCTCGCGCCACAGGGCGGCGAGCATCTTGCGGTGCGGGGACGGCGTGGCGGTGCGGTGGTAGACGTCGCCGGTGTACCCGATCGAGGCGAGCTCGCGCAGCACGGTGAAACCGCGGCCGCCGAGCTCCGGGTCGGCGGCGACGAGGTGCGCGACCCAGTCGTTGATCGCGGGGGTGTCGCGCATGTAGGCGGGCGACAGCCCGCGCAGGAACCCCATGTTCTGGATCGCGAGCGCGACCTTGACGTAGTGGCGGCCGGGCCGCGTGAGGTTGAACAGGGTGCGGATCGACTGCTGCGGCTGGTACTCGTCGGCGCCCGGCCCGAGCGGGACGAGGTCGCCGCGCGCGACGTCGGCCGCGAACGTGATGGGCACGCGGTGCTCCCACTGCCACGGGTGCACGGGCAGGTAGAGATAGTCGGCCGGGTCGAGGCCGCGCGCGGCGAGCCGCTCGGCGAACGCGGCGCGCTCGTCGGGCGTGAGCTCGGCCCCGTAGTGCGTCTCCTCGTCGAGCCCGGCGCCGAGCGCGAGGTGGGTGTGCTCGCGCCGCGCGGCGAGCCACAGCAGCCGCACGCGACCCCCGTTCTCGGGCGCGTATGCGCGGTACTCCGCGAGGCCGAACCCGATGCGCCCGTTGTTCGCGACGAACCCCGGGTGCCCCTCCGTCATGGCCGCCTCGACCTCCTGGAACGACGCGCCGAGGAGGTCGGTGGCGCTCGGCCCGCCGGTGCGCTCGTACCGCTCGAGCTTCGCCGTCGCGCTCGCGAGCGTGGACGACACCTCCTCGAGGTAGGTGGCGAGCAGGTCGTCGGGGATGCGCAGGTCGGGCTGGAGCTCGACGACGAGGTCGAGCGCGTCGACCGGCAGCTCACGCCGCGCGCCCGTGCCGTCCGCACCCGCGGGGTCGCCCACGTCGCCGCGCCGGCCCGCCGTGCCGTGCCCGGCCGTCGCGGTGCGCCGGATCGACGCCTCGTCGAGCACCCAGTGCTCGAGCGCGTACCGCCGCGCGACGAACCGGTACTCCACCGAGCCGTCCGCGACGGGCAGCACGTACTCGCCCGGCCCGTCGGCCTCGACCGGCCAGACCTCCGCGCGCGGCGCGAGCAGCCGCTCGTGGGCGAGCTCGGCGATCGTCTTCGCGACGAGGTGGCGGTGCGCGCGCTCGGCGAGGTCGGGGCGCAGGTGCGGCGCGTGGTCGACGCCGTCGCCCAGCGGGCTCGCGTCGAGATCGGCGCGCGTCGCGACGGCGAGGTGCGCCGTCTTGCCGGGGAGCTCCACCTCGCGCAGCACGCGGAACCCGGCCGCGGCGTTCTTCGCCGCGATCGCGGCGTTGCGCACGTCCGGCTCGACGACGACGCGGCGGGCGCCCCGGCCCGCGGGGTCGAGGCAGAACCGCACGACGGCGCCCATCACCGCCGAGGTGAACCCGCCGCGCGCGGGCCCGGCCGGGGGCGCGACGAGCAGGTGCATCCCGACGTCGCCCGGCTCCAGCAGGGCGACGGCCGCGGGGACGTCGGCGAGCGTGACGCGCGCCGGGTCGTACGTCTCCACGAGGAACGCCGGCACGCCGTCGACCCGGCCGAGCCACGCGTCCTGGTGCGGGTCGGCGCGGACCCCCGCGAGGTAGTCCCGCACGCCGTCGACGTCGAGGTGGCCCAGCTGCCAGAACGCCGAGCGGGGGTGCGCGAGCCAGCCCTGCACGAGGGCGGCGTCGCGCACCGGGTCGGCGGGCTCGAACGAGACGTCCGCGCGGCCGTCGCCGAGCCGGACCCGCACCGCGAAGGCGGCGCCCGGGCTCGCGCTCGGCGCCGCGTCGTCCGACGCCGCAGCACCTGACGCCGTCGGGCCCGGCGACGGCACGGCCGACGCCGCCGTCGCCGTGGTGGTGGCGCTCATCGAGCCTCACCTCCCGTGCGCTCGCCCGCCGCGACGCGCGCCGCGGCGTCCGACGTGGCGGGGGTCGTCGCGGGAGTGGTGGCCGGGGACGGGGAAGCCGAGGGAGCCTCGTCATCGGGCAGGCCGAACGTCTGGAACGCGATGCGCTCCTCCACCGGGTACACCTCGCGGCCCGTGACGGTGCGCAGCACGACGGCGTTGCGCCACGCGGCGAACCCGAGGTCCGGCGCGGTGATGCCGTGCGTGTGCTCCTCGCCGTTGAGCACGTGGACGCGGCGCGCGTCGTCGACCGTGTAGTCGCGCGCGACGTCGAACCGCCCGAGCTCGTCGAACCGGAGCAGGTGGCGAACCGGGTCGAGGAACGCCGGGACCGAGGCGGCGTAGCCCGTCGCGACGACGAGCGCGCGCGTGCGGCGCTCGACCTCCCGCCCGAGCTGCGCGTGCCGCAGCCGCAGCACGTACTCCCCGGCCGACCCCGCCGCGTCGGGCTGCCCGGCAGCGCTCGCCCCGTCACCCCCGCGGGCGGCCGGCTCGTACCGCGCGGCGACGACCTCGGTGTCGGTGAGCAGCGTCGTCGGCACCGGGCGGTCCAGGCTCAGGCGGTACAGCGCGTCGTAGATCTCGTCCACGAGGTCGCCGCTGATCCCCTTGTACAAGCCCCGCTGCTCGCGGCCGAGGAGCTGGCGCAGCTCGAGCGGCAGCGCGTGGAAGTGGTCGGTGTACTCCGGCGACGTCATCTCGAGCGTGAGCTTCGTGTACTCCATGGGGAAGAAGCGCGGCGAGCGCGTCACCCAGTCGAGCCGGTAGCCGGGGCGCCGCGCGTCGCCGTGCACGCCGTCGAGCAGGTCGCGGTAGACCTCGGCGGCCGACTGGCCGCTGCCCACGACCGTGACCGAGCCCGCGTCCGCGAGCGCGTCGCGGTGCGGCAGGTACTGCGCGCTGTGCACGAGCGGCCCGGCACCCGGGTGCTCGCCGCGCGCGACCTCGTCCGCGAGCGCCCGCAGCGCGGGCGGCAGCACCGGCGAGGTGCCGACGCCGAGCACGAGGTGGCGACCCCGGTGCTCCTCGGTGCCGGTGACGCTCCCGTCGGGCGCGAGCGTCTCGGCGCGCACGACGAACGCGTCGGCGGCCGGGTCGTGCTCGACGGCGACGACGCGCCGCGACCAGCGCAGCGAGCCCAGGCGGGCCGCGACCCAGCGGCAGTACGCGTCGTACTCGGCGCGCAGCGGGTAGAACGACTCCCGGATGTAGAACGGGTAGAGCCGGCCCGTGGCCTTGAGGAACGCGAGGAACGAGTACGGCGAGGTCGGGTCCGCCATGGTGACGAGGTCGGCGAGGAACGGGACCTGGATCGTCGCGCCCTCGATCATCATGCCGGGGTGCCAGCGGAACTCGGGCGCGGCGTCGAGGAACACGGCGTCGACGTCGTCGAGGGGCGCGGACAGCGCGGCGAGGCCGAGGTTGAACGGCCCGATCCCCACGCCGACGACGTCGCGCACGCGCGCCGGGTCGTGGGGCGCCGGGTCGTGGGGCGCTCGGGCGGGGCCGCTCGTCGTGCGAGCAGTCGTGGTCATCGGGTCACCGCCCCGGCGGTCGCGAGGGACGCCACGAGGTCCGCGGCGTGCGTCGCGACGTCGTCGTCGTGCAGCAGCTCGTCGCGCTCGACGAGCGCCTGGGCGGTCGTGCGCACGAGGTCGAGCACGTGGCGCACGTCCGCGAGCGTCACGGTCGGGTTGAGCAGCGTGAGCTTGAGGCACGGGACGCCGTCGAGCACGGTCTTGGCGACCACCGCGCGACCGGACTCGAACAGCACGCGCCGCACGAGCGGCACGAGGCGGTCCGCGTGCGCCGCGGACAGCTCCGGCGGCTCGTAGCGGAACAGGACCGTGGACAGGTCCGTGCGGCCGAGCACGCGCAGCTCGGGGTCGTCCGCGAGGTCGGCGTGCACCTGCGCGCCGAGCTCGCACACGGCGTCGACCATCGCGCCGACCCCGCCGGGGCCGAGCGCGCGCAGCGTGGTCCAGAGCTTGAGCGCGTCGAAGCGGCGCGTCGTCTGGAGCGACACGTCGACCTGGTTCGGTTCGGCGTTCTCGCGCGGGTTGAGGTAGTCCGCGTGGTGCGCGACGCGCTCCAGGTCGGCGCGCTCGCGCACGAGCAGCGCGCTCGCGGACACGGGCTGGAAGAACGCCTTGTGGTAGTCGACGGTCACCGACCGCGAGCGCTCGATGCCGTCGAGCAGGTGCCGGCGCGTCGGGGACACGAGGAGGCCGCACCCGTAGGCGGCGTCGACGTGCAGCCACACGTCGGCCGCGTCGCACACGTCCGCGACCGCGGCGAGCGGGTCGACACAGCCGCGGTCGGTCGTGCCGGCGGTCGCGACGACCGCCATGACCACGTCGCCCGCGGCGCGCACCGCGGCGACGGCGGCCGCGAGCGCCGCGGGCACGACACGCCCGTCGGCGTCGGCCTCGACCCGCACGACCGCGTCGTCGGCGAGGCCGAGCAGCAGGGCCGAGCGCGCGACGCTGAAGTGGCTGGATCCCGCGGCCAGGACGCGCAGGCGCGGCAGGACGGCCGAGCGTCCGAGCCCGTCGCGGGCCGCGCGCTCGACGGCGCGCTCGCGGGCGAGGAAGAGCGCGTGGAGGTTGGACTGGGTGCCGCCCGACGTGAGGACGCCGTCGCCGGCGGCGTAGCCGACGCGGCCCGCGGTCCAGGCGACGAGGCGGCGCTCCATGAGGGTCGCGACGGTCGACTGGTCGTAGGTGTCGACGGACGTGTTGATCGCGGCGAGCAGAGCCTCGGCGCCGACGGCGGGCAGCGCGACCGGGCAGTTGAGGTGCGCGGCGTAGGCGGGGTGGTGGAACCACACGGCGTGGGTCGCGTAGAGGTCGGCGGCCTCGCGCAGCGCCGCGTCGGTCCCGACGCCGGGGCCGTCGAGGTCGGCGGCGTCGACGAGCGCGGCCAGGTGCGTGCGGCTCGCGCCGGACCAGGGCTGGTCGACGGCGGCCACGCGCGCGGCGACGTCGTCCACCACGGCGTGCAGGGTGCTCGCGTAGGCGCCCGCGGTCGCGCCGGTGAGCAGCGCGGGGGCGGTCGGGGTACCGTGCGCGGGCGCGCCGGATCGTGCTGAGAGCATGCGAGGCTCCAGGACGGGGAGAGGACCGCCACGGACCGCGGCGGGGCAACCTGAGGTTTGCCTTGCCTAACCTAGCGCAGCGCGGTCTCGCGTCAAGAGTGACCTGCACCACGTCCGCCGTGGACGCGCGGCCACGGCGGGGAGAGGATGGCAGTCGCCCGTCCTGGTGCCCGAGGAGGCCGTGTGGAACCCACCGTCGCGACGACCCGCCCCGCCCTCGTCACCGTGGACGACGACCCCGGGGTCTCGCGCGCGGTCGCGCGCGACCTGCGCCGCCGCTACGGCGACCGGTACCGGATCGTGCGTGCCGAGTCCGGTGCGGAGACGCTCGCGGCGCTGCGCGAGCTCGCGCTGCGCGGCGAGGACGTGGCCGTCGTCCTCGCCGACCACCGCATGCCCGGCATGACGGGCGTCGAGCTGCTCGAGCAGGCGATGGACCTCTTCCCCGCGGCGCGGCGCGTCCTGCTCACCGCCTACGCGGACACCGAGGCCGCGATCGAGGCGATCAACGTCGTCGACCTCGACTACTACCTGCTCAAGCCGTGGGACCCGCCCGAGGAGAAGCTCTACCCCGTCGTGGACGCCCAGCTCGAGGCGTGGTCCGCGACCGACCGCCGCCGGCCCGCCGAGACCGTCGTCGTCGGGCACCGGTGGTCGGCGCGCTCGTCGCAGGTGCGCGAGTTCCTCGCGCGCAACCGCGTCCCCTACCGGTGGTACCCGTCCGAGTCCGCCGAGGGGGCGCGCCTGCTCACGGCCGCGCAGGCCGACGGCGAGACCCTCCCCCTCGTCGTCACGCCCGAGGGCGAGCCCCTCGTCGCGCCCGACGACGCGACGCTCGCCGAGCGCGTCGGGCTCGCCACGCGCCCCGCGGCCGACTTCTACGACCTCGTCGTCGTGGGCGGCGGGCCCGCGGGGCTCAGCGCGGCGCTGTACGGGGCGTCGGAGGGGCTGCGCACGGTGCTCGTCGAGCGCACCGCGACCGGCGGCCAGGCCGGCCAGAGCTCGCGCATCGACAACTACCTCGGCTTCCCCGACGGGATCTCGGGCGCCCAGCTCGCCGAGCGCGCGCGCCGCCAGGCCGTGCGGTTCGGCGCCGAGATCGTCACGACGCGCGACGCCGTCGAGCTCGACGTCGACGGCCCGGCGCGCTCGGTGCGGTTCCCCGACGGCACGTCGATCGACGCGCACACCGTCATCCTCGCCTCCGGCGTCTCCTACCGGCTGCTCGACGGCCCGGGCCTCGCCGACCTCGTGGGCCGCGGCGTCTTCTACGGCTCGGCGCTCACCGAGGCGTCCGCGTGCCAGGACCAGGAGGTGTACGTCGTCGGGGGCGCGAACTCCGCCGGGCAGGCGGCGCTCTACCTCGCGCGCGAGGCCAAGCAGGTCACGCTCGTCGTGCGCGGCGACTCGCTCGCCCGGTCCATGTCGTCCTACCTCGTCGAGCAGGTCGAGGCCCACCCGCGCGTGCGGGTCCTCACCCGCACGGAGGTCGTCGCGGCGTCGGGCGACGACCACCTGGAGCACCTCGAGCTGCGCGACCTCGACGCCGGCACGACGTCGCGCGTCGAGTGCGGGTGGGCGTTCGTGTTCATCGGCGCCGCGCCCCGCACCGACTGGCTCGACGGCGTCGTCGCGCGCGACCCCCGCGGGTTCGTGCTCGCGGGACCCGACCTCCTGCACGACGGCGCCCCGCCCGCCGGGTGGACGCTCGACCGCCCGCCCTACCACCTGGAGACGTCCGTGCCCGGCGTGTTCGCCGCCGGGGACGTGCGCGCGGAGTCGGCCAAGCGCGTCGCGTCCGCCGTCGGGGAGGGAGCCATGGCCGTCATGCTCGTCCACCGCTACCTCGAACAGCTCTGACCCCGTCCCGCCACGCTCCCCGCCGACACCACCGACACAGCACCACCGACACAGCACCGACGACACAGCCCCGACCGACCCGGAGGCGACACCGTGACCAGCACCGAGGACCCCACCACGACCCCGCCCCCCGCGGGCGCCAGCACCGCGCCCGGCACCGCCGCGGCAGCCCCCGCGCGCGGCTGGCTGCCGTGCGACGTCGACGAGCTGCGCGCCACGTTCCTGTTCGAGCACCTCACCGACGACCAGCTCGCCTGGCTGTGCGCGACCGGCCACGTCGAGCGGCACGACGCGGGCTGGCTGCTGCACGAGGGCGCGCCCGCCGAGGCGTTCTACGTCCTGCTCGACGGCGGCGTCGCGCTCTACCGCCGCGTCGGCGAGGACGAGGTCGAGGTCTCGCGCACCCGTCAGGTCGGGGTCTACCTCGGCGCCTGGAACGCCTACCTCGGCGACCGGCTGCCCCAGACCTACCTGCACTCGGCGCGCGCGCTCGAGCCCTCGCGCTTCTTCGTGCTCGCGGCCCACGACTTCGCCAAGCTCATGACCGAGTGGTTCCCCATGGCGGTGCACCTGCTCGAGGGAGTGTTCTGGGGCACGCGCGACGCGCAGCAGCTCGTCGGGCAGCGCGAGCGGCTGCTCGCGCTCGGGTCCCTGTCCGCGGGCCTCACCCACGAGCTCAACAACCCCGCCGCGGCCGCCGTGCGCGCCACCGGGACCCTGCGCGAGCGCGTCGCGGCCATGCGGCACAAGCTCGCGCTCATCGCCGACGGCCCCTACGACCGCGCCACGCTCGCCGAGCTGATCCGGCTCCAGGAGGAGGCGCTCGAGCGGTACGCGGACACGCGCACCGCGGACGCCGTCGGCGCCCTGGAGACCTCCGACCTCGAGGACCGCCTCACCGACTGGCTCGACGACCACGGCCTGCCCGAGGGGTGGCGGGTCTCCCCCGCGCTCGTCCAGGCCGGCATCGACGAGCCGTGGCTCGACCGCGTCGCCGGACGGGTCGACGCCGGCGCGCTCACCGGCGCGGTGAGCTGGCTCGCGTACACCATCGAGACCGAGCAGCTCATGGCCGAGATCGAGGACGCCACCGTGCGCATCTCCTCCCTCGTCGGCGCCGCCCGCCAGTACTCCCAGCTCGACCGGGCGCCGTTCCGGCCCGTGGACCTGCGCGAGCTGCTCGACTCCACCCTGACGATGCTCGACCACACCCTCGACGGCGTCGACGTCGTGCGTCGCTACGACCCCGACCTGCCCCCCGTGCCCGTGTACGCCGCCGAGCTCAACCAGGTGTGGACCAACCTCGTCGAGAACGCCGCTCAGGCCATGGCCGGCACCGGCACCCTCACCGTGACCACCCGGCGCGTCGACGACCGCGCCGAGGTCGAGGTCGCCGACACCGGCTCCGGGATCCCCGACGACGTGCGCCCGCGCATCTTCGAGCCGTTCTTCACGACCAAGCCCGTCGGGCAGGGCACCGGGCTCGGTCTCGACATCTCGTGGCGCATCGTCGTCAACAAGCACCACGGCGACCTCGCCGTGACGTCCGTGCCGGGCGACACGCGGTTCGTCGTGCGGCTCCCGCTCGAACCCGCGCCCGTCCCCACCGCGCCCACCTCGCCCGACGCGCCCGACGGCCGCCCGTGACGGCCGCCCCCGCGGCGGGGACCTCGCCCGTCGGCGAGGAGCGCCACGCCTCCTGGCTCGAGCTGTTCTTCGACCTCGTCGTCGTCGCGGGCATCGGCATGCTCGCCCACCTCCTCCAGGAGGACCACGACGGCGGCGGGCTCGCGCTGTACGTCGTGGCGTACACGGCCTTCTGGCTCGTGTGGGCGTGCTTCACCACGTACGGCAACGTCGCGGGAGAGGGCGCGCGGTCCCTGCCGATCCTCGCCGGGATGGCCGCGCTCGCCGTGATGATCGCCGCCGTCCCGGGCATCCACGACGAGCACGCCCGGGCGTTCGCCGTCGCCTACGTCGTGGGCCGCCTCGTGGCCGCACGCCCGTGGCGGCGCACGACCGTCGTCGTCGACCTGCCCGTCGTGCAGGCGCTCGCCGGCGTCGTGCCGTGGGTCGTGTCGTGGTGGGCCGACGGCCAGACCCGGTACGTGCTGTGGGGCGTCGGCCTCGCGATCGACCTGGTGCTGCTCCTCACGCTCTCGGGCGAGCGGCTCGTGCGGCACGCGCAGGAGCGCCTCGACGAGGTCCGCGAGCGCCGGGGCCGGGGTCGTGCGCTCGGCGGCCGTCGTGCACGACCGGGCGCGCCGGACCGCGGGCGACGGCGCGACCTGGAGGTCCCGACGACGGTCGACGCGGCCGCGAGCGACGTGCCCCACCTCGGCGAGCGGCTCGGGCTGTTCGTCATCATCGTGCTCGGCGAGGGCCTCATCCAGGCGATCGACGCCGCGAGCGAGGCCGAGTGGGACCGCACCCTGCTCGTGGCGGGCGCAGGGGCGTTCACCCTGCTGGTCGGGCTGTGGGCGCTCACGGTGCGCTCCGGGTATGCGGGCGTGGCGCTCCTGCGCCCGGCCGGCGTGCCGCCTCGCGTCGCGTGGTTCCTGCACCTCGTGACGACGGGGGCCCTCGCCACGCTCGCGGGCGCGCTCGGCGGCGTGCTGGACCGCCCGGCGCGCGCCCTCGAGCCGGCCGAGCTCGCGCTGCTCGTCGGGGCGTTCGCCGTCCACGGGCTGGTGTCCGCGGGCGTCCACGCGGTGCTGCGCGACGTCCGCACCGCGCTGGTCCTCGCCGTGCCCGTCGTGGCCGCGGGAGCGGTCGCCGCGCTCGCGGGCGGGTCGGTCTCGGCCGCCGGGCTCGTGTGGGTCCTGTCGGGCGCGCTGCTCGTCCAGCTCTCCGGTGCCGGGCGCGCGCACCGGCCGACGTCGGGCGACGCGGCGGGCACGCACCTCGGCACGGGGCCGGGCGCCGAGCCGGGCGCGGCGGCGTCGGAGACGGGCGCGCGGGACGACGCCTGACGCCGCGCGGGCGCAAAACCGTGGACGTCAGGGGCTCGCGGGCATAGCCTCGTGGCGTCCGGTCGACACCCGCCCGGACGCTCGACCATGACGACCGGTGAAGGGCAGGTGGACCCGCGTGACGCACGAGTGGTCCGTCGACCCGTCCCGAAGGGCGCTCCTCAGGTAGACGACGTGCGTCGTCCACCTGCAGAGCCGTCCTGGGGCACCGTCCTGGGGCGGCTCTCGTCGTCCCGGGGCACGGCACGCGAACGCACGACAGGAGGAGCGACGATGAGCGAGGTGGTCATCTACAACCTCGGCGGCAGCCAGGTGCTCGGCCGCGTGTCGTTGCGCCACGCGATCCGCATGCTGCACCGGCAGGTCGCCGAGGTGCTGGAGGCCGTCGAGGGCGAGACGTTCGGGCCCTACCAGCGGCCCCGGTCGGTCGCGCTCGTGCGGTACGTGCACGCGCGCTGGGTGTACGAGCGGCAGGGCCGCGTGCCGTACTCGCGCGCCGCGCTCCTGCGCCGCGACCGCTACCGGTGCGCGTACTGCGGCGGCACCGCGACGACGATGGACCACGTCGTCCCGCGGTGCCAGGGCGGCACGACGACGTGGCTCAACGCCGTCGCCGCGTGCGAGCCGTGCAACGCGGCCAAGGGCGGGCGCACGCCCGAGCAGGCAGGCCTGTCGCTCCTGTCCAGACCGTTCGAGCCCGCGTTCCGCGACATCTACCCGTCGGCGCCCGCCCCGCGCAGACGCTGACGGGTCACCGGCCGGCGCGCCCGGCCGGCCGCGGGCG
>NZ_JBMVFX010000012.1:0-129770 GCF_049538415.1 Cellulosimicrobium sp. AB352
GGGTGGTCCGTCACCAGCTCCAGCCGCGCGCGCTGAGCTCGAGCTCCTCGCGGAACCGCTCGTCGTCGCCGGTGCGGAAGCCCGCGCGCAGGGGCGCGTCCGCGACCGGGAGCCCCGTGAGCCGGCAGGCCTCGCGCAGCAGCGCGTCGTAGGCGCCCTGGACCGCGAGGTAGTGGTGGGCGCGCGCGTAGACGTCCGGGTCGGCCTCGATGCGCCGGAGCTCCGCGGCGAGCGCGGTGAGCCGCACCTGGAGCGCGAGCGTCGTGAGCGGGTCCGGGGCCGCGGCGGCACGACGGCGCCCGCCCGCCCGGTGGCTCGGAGGTCGCCCGGCCCGGCGCAGCACCCACCACGCGGCGGCGGCCGTGCACGCCGTCGCGCACCAGATCATGAGCAGCCACGACATCGGAGCCGACCTCTGCGCGGGGAGACCCACAGGACCTCTCCAGTCTAGGTCTCCCCGGCCCCGCGAGGCAGGGTGGGCGGCCCCCTGCCCTCGCCGCCGGCCCGCGCGGCAGGTCAGCCGTCGAGGAGGTCCGGCTGCGGGTGCCGCACGCCCTGGACGGCCGCGCGCGGGATCGCCGCGCCGATCGTCGCGACGTCGTCCGGCGTGAGCTCGACCGCGGCCGCCGCGACGTTCTGCTCCAGGTATGCGACGCGCTTCGTCCCCGGGATCGGGACGACGTCGTCGCCCTGCGCGAGGAGCCACGCGAGCGCGAGCTGCGCCGTCGTGACGCCGTGCTCCGCGGCGAGCTGCTCCAGGGAGCGCACGAGGCCGCGGTTGTGCTCGAACGCCTCGCCGGCGTACCGGGCGTGGGCGCGGCGCACGTCGTCCTCCGCGAAGCCGTCGGTGGCGTCCACGGTCCCGGTGAGGATGCCCCGGCCGAGCGGCGAGAAGGGCACGAAGCCGACCCCGAGCTCGCGCAGCGTCGGCAGCACCTCGTCCTCCGGGTCGCGCGTCCACAGCGAGTACTCGCTCTGCACGGCCGTCACGGGGTGCACGGCGTGCGCGCGGCGCACGGTCGCGGCGGACGGCTCCGAGAGACCGATGCCGCGGACCTTCCCGGCCTCCACGAGGCCGGCGAGCGCGCCGACCGTGTCCTCGATCGGCACCTGGGGGTCGACACGGTGCAGGTAGTACAGGTCGAGGCGGTCGGTGCCGAGGCGGCGCAGGCTCGCGTCGACCGCGGCACGGACGTACTCGGGGCGGCCGTCGACCGGACGCCCGTCGGGGTGGCCGCCCGCGGGCGGGAGCCCGAACTTCGACGCGAGGACGATCTCGTCCCGGTGCGGCCCGAGGACCCGGCCGAACAGCTCCTCGTTGCGGCCGTGACCGTAGACGTCGGCCGTGTCGAAGAGCGTCACACCGAGCTCGAGCGCGCGGCGCAGCACGGCCTCCGCCTCCGCGGCGTCCGCGGGGCCGTAGGCGTCGGTGACGGACATGCCGCCGAACCCGACGGCGGAGACGGCGAGCGCCGCCTCGCCGGTGCCGAGCGTGCGCGACGGGAGGGTGCCGGGGGCGGGGGTCCGGGAGGTGTCGGTCATGGCCCCAGCGGACCACCGCGCGCCGCCGGGGGCAAGGGCGGACGCCGTCCTCTCACCTGGCGAGAGGACGTGACGCGCCGTGCCGCGGGACGAGCCCCGCCGCAGGTCAGGCACGCCTCTCCTTGCTGGCGGGCGCGCGGAATGCGACCTAGTCTGGAATCGTTCAAGTGAACGGCACCGACGGAAGCCGGGTGACCGCCGCACGATTCCGGGCGACCCCCGAGAGAGCGAGGAGCACCATGTCCGCACCCACCATCCACCGCACGACGGCCCGCTTCGAGGCGTCGGAGAAGCTCCGCGCCCACCTGCAGCGCGTGCTCGTCGCGCTCGTCGACCTGCACGTCCAGGGCAAGCAGGCCCACTGGAACGTCACGGGCCGCGGGTTCCGCGACCTGCACCTCCAGCTCGACGACGTCGTGGACGCCGCGCGCGAGCACAGCGACACCGTCGCCGAGCGCATGCGCGCGCTCCAGGTCGTGCCCGACGGCCGCACCGAGACCGTCGCGACGACGACGGACCTCTCGCCGTACCCGGCCGGCCTCGTGTCGGTCGGCGACACGGTCGACGCGGTCGTCGAGCGCATCGCGCAGACGGTCGAGGTCGTCCGCGCCGTGCACGACGACGTCGACGCGGAGGACCCGACGAGCGCCGACATCCTGCACGAGATCATCGCGGACCTGGAGAAGCAGGCCTGGTTCCTCTCCTCGGAGAACCGCGAGGCCTGACCCGGCCCGCCGCCGCGAGGTAGAACGGCCCGTCGCGAGGTAGAGCACGCCGTGTGCTACCTCGCGACGGGCCGTTCTACCTCGCCGTGCGCCCCTGGCGCGCGCGGCGGCCGGGGATGGCCGCGACGAGCTCACGCGTGTACTCCTCCTGCGGGTCGAGCAGGATCTGCTCGGCCGCCCCCTGCTCGACGACGCGCCCGCGGTGCATGACGCCGACGTGGTCGGACACCTGCCGCACGACGGCGAGGTCGTGCGAGATGAACAGGTACGCGAGCCCGTGCTCGGCCTGGAGCCGCACGAGCAGCTCGAGGATCTGCGCCTGCACGGACACGTCGAGCGCCGAGACGGGCTCGTCGAGCACGACGAGCGCCGGGTTCAGGGCGAGCGCCCGCGCGATGGCGACGCGCTGGCGCTGCCCGCCCGAGAGCTCGCGCGGTCCCCGGCGGAGCACGTCGGGCGGGAGCGCGACGTCCTCGACGAGCGCACGCGCCCGGTCCGCCCGCTCGGACGGCGACCCGACCCGGTACGCCCGGAGCGGCTCGGTGACGATCTGCTCGACGGTGAACCGCGGGTCGAGCGACGCGTACGGGGACTGGTAGACCACCTGGAAGCCGCGGCGCAGCGACCGCAGCCGCTCGCCGCGCGCCGTCGTGATGTCCTCGCCGGCGAACTCCACCGTGCCCGCGGTGGGCCGCTCGAGCCGGAGAGCGAGGCGCGCCGTCGTGCTCTTGCCGGAGCCGGACTCCCCCACGAGCGCGTACGTCTCGCCGCGCCCGACCGCGAGGCTCACGCCGTCCACCGCGACGAGCGTCCGGTGCGCCGACCCGCGCGGCAGCGTGAACTCCTTGCGCAGGTCCCGCACCGCGAGGACGGGCGCGCTCGCGGTGTCCGGGCCGGCGGCGTCGGGCACCGCGATCCCCTGGTCGACGGCGCGGCTCGCGACCGCGGCGCGGCTCGCGTCGGCGCGCGGGACGACGCCGTCGTTCGGCGCCGTCTCCGGGGTGCCGCCTGCGACGAGGCGCGAGCTCGCGAGGCTCGGCGCCGCCGCGATGAGCTGCTGGGTGTACGGGTGGCGGGGGTCGTGCAGCACCTGGTCGGCCGTGCCCTCCTCGACGACGACCCCGTGCTCCAGGACGACGATGCGGTCGGCGCGGTCCGCCGCGACGCCGAGGTCGTGCGTGATGAGCAGGACGGCGGTGCCGAGGTCGCGCACGAGTCCGTCGAGGTGGTCGAGGATGCGGCGCTGGACCGTCACGTCGAGCGCGCTCGTGGGCTCGTCCGCGACGACGAGGCGCGGCCGGGCCGCGACGGCGATCGCGATGAGCACGCGCTGGCGCATCCCGCCGGAGAGCTGCGACGGGTACTGCCGCGCGCGGGCCTCCGGGTCGTCGATCCCGGCCTGGCGCAGCAGCTCGACCGCACGCTCGCGCGCCTCCTTGCGCCGCGCGAGCCCGTGGATGACGAGCACCTCCGCGACCTGGTCGCCCACGCGCGTGACGGGGTTGAGCGAGACCGTCGGGTCCTGCGGCACGAGCCCGACGTCGCGGCCCCGCACCTGCTGCCACTCCTTCTCGGAGAGCCGTCCGACGTCGCGGCCGCCGAGGCGGATGGTCCCTGCCGTCACCTCGCCCCCGCGCGCGAGCAGGTGCAGGGCCGCGTGCGCCGTCGTGCTCTTGCCCGACCCGGACTCGCCCACCAGCGCGACGACCTCGCCCGGCCCGACCGTGAGGTCGACGCCGCGCACGGCGGCGTACGAGCCGCCGTCGCGCGTGCGGTAGGCGACCTCCAGACCGCGGATCTCGAGCGCGGGCGCCTCGCCCGACGTCGGGCCGGGACGCTCCTGGGTGGTCGGCGTCGTGGCGGTCATGCGTCCCCTCCGGTCCGTTCCAGGGCCCGCGCGATGCGGTTCGCCGACAGCACGACGGCGACGATCACGAGGCCCGGCATGGTCGTAAGCCACCACGCGGTGGCCAGGTAGTCGCGCCCGCCCGAGACGAGCGACCCCCACTCCGGCGCGGGCGGCGGCGTCCCGTAGCCGAGGAAGCTCAGGGCCGAGATGGCGAGCACGGCCGTGCCGAGCTCGAGCGCGACGAGCGCGAGCACCGGTCCCGTCGAGTTAGGCAGCACGTGCCGCCCCAGCACGCCGTACCAGCGCACCCCCGACGCGCGGGCCGCCTCGACGTACACCGACGTCGAGGTGCGCAGGACCTCGGCCCGCATGACCCGGGCGAACGTCGCGACGCTCGTGATGCCGACGGCGATCGCGACCTTGACCGTCCCGAACCCGAGCGCCGTGATGATCGCGAGCGAGAGCAGGATGCTGGGGATCGCGAGCAGCACGTCGACGAACCGGCCGACGACGTCGTCCACCCACCCGCGCAAGAATCCCGCGAGCAGGCCGAGCAGCGACCCGGCGACGAGCCCGACCGCGACCGCGATGACGGTCGCGCCGAGCGAGGCCGACGCGCCGTGGACGACGCGCGCGTACACGTCCCGCCCCAGGTGGTCGGTGCCGAACAGGTGCGCGCCCGACGGCGGCTGCAGCCGGTCCGCGGGCACGCCCGTCAGCGGGTCGTACGACGTGAAGAGCTGCGGGACGACCGCCCACGCCGTGACGAGCAGGACGACGAGCACCGCGACGACCAGCCCGGGACGCCGCACGGCGTACCGCGCCCCGCGCCGCCACCGGCCCGCCGTGCCCCGGGTCCGCACGCGGCCGTGCCGGAGGATCGCGCGCGCGTCCTCGCGGTCCTCGACCTCGATCTCCGCGGGCGTGCGTCCCTCGGGCGCGTCGGCGGGCGGGGCGTCGGGGGCGAGCGCGCCCGACGGCGGCACGTCCGCCACCGCGGCACGGTCCGCGACCCGGGCCTCGTCCCGGAGCACGATGCGCACTCCCGGCCTGGTGCTCATGCGGCCACCGCCTTCTGTCGAGCGTCGATCCGGGGGTCGAGCAGGGGGTAGAGCAGGTCGACCACGAGCGTGACGACCACGAACACGAGCGCCGAGAGGACGACGACCGCCTGCACCACGGGGATGTCCTGCGCGTCCACCGACGTCACCGTGAGCCGTCCCAGGCCCGCGCGCGAGAACACCGTCTCGGTGACGACCGTGCCGCCGAGCAGCCCGCCCACGACGACCCCCAGCACGGTCAGCGCGGGGATCGCGGCGTTGCGCAGCGCGTGACGGAAGTGCACGCGCGCGCGGCTCGCGCCCTTGGCGCGCGCCGTCTCCACGTACGGCTCGCCGAGCGTCCCGCGCAGGCTCCGCGCGAGCACCTGGGCGAGCGCGGCGCTCGCCGGCACGGCGAGCGTGATCGCCGGCAGCACGAGGCTGATCGCGCCCTGGTTGCCGATCGCGGGGAACAGCGGGAGCTGGAAGGAGAACCACTGCAGCAGGAGGAGGCCCAGCCAGAACGGCGGCAGGGCGACGCCGAGCGGAGGGAGCGACGCGAGCGCGTGGCGCAGCCAGGCCGCGCGCGGGAACGTGCTCGCGATCGCGATGCCGACGCCCGCCACGACGGCGAGGACGAGCGCCGCGGCCGTGAGCCGGAGCGTCTCCGGGAGCGCCTGGAGCACGAGCTGCGTCGCGGGCGCCCCGGACGCGTACGACGTCCCGAAGTCGAGCCGCAGTGCGTGCCACAGCGCGTCGGCGTACTGCACGAGCACGGGCCGGTCGAGGCCGTACTGGGCGCGCAGGGCGTCGAGCAGCGCGGGGTCCACCTGGTCCGCCTCGCCTCCGCCGCTCGCCATGAGCGCGGCCGGGTCGCTGGGCAGCAGGTAGAGGACGAAGAACGAGATGGTGAACGCCGCCCAGAGCACGAACAGGCCCTGCCCGGCGCGACGCAGGACGTACCGGCCCATGGTCGGCCTCCTTCGTTGGGGGATGCCTGCCTGCCCGACGCCGCGGCGTCGGGCAGGCGGGCCCGGCGGGTCAGCCCTGGGTGACCCAGGCGTCGTAGAAGTCGAGGCGCGACGACGCCTCGAACGTCAGGCCGTGGACCGTGTCGGCGGCCGCGATGGTCGTCGAGAGCTCGTAGACCGGGATCGCGTGCCCCTTCTGCACGAGCAGGCGCGACGCCTCCGTGACGAGCTCCTGCCGCTCGGCCGGGTCGGTCGCCGCGGCCGACGCGTCGAGCAGGTCGTCGACCTCTTCCGCGTCACGCTGGTTGATGTTGCGCGCGTTCGCCGAGAAGATCGTCCGCAGCACGTCCGGGTCGGAGCGCGTGAGGTTGTAGTAGTCGAAGTCGAAGTCGCCGCTCTCCTTGATCGCCTGCGACTCGGCGACGGTCACGTGCTGGAGCTGGAGGTCCACGCCGATCTGCGCGAGCTGCTGCTGGACCAGCTCGAGCGGCTCCGGCACCTGCCAGAACGTCACGGTCGTGGAGAGCTTCTGGCCGTCCTTCTCCCGCACGCCGTCGGCGCCCTCGACCCAGCCCGCGTCGTCGAGGATCTTCTTCGCGCCCTCGGGGTCGTAGGCGAGCTCGTCCGCGACGCTCTCGTAGAGCGGCGTCGAGTGCGACAGGACGCTCGTGGCCGGCTCGTCCTGCGCGCTGAGCACGGTGTCCGCGATCTGCTCGCGGTCGATGCCCTGGAGGATCGCCGTCCGCACGGCCTCGTCGCCCGCGAGCGGGCTCGACTCGTTGGGGAAGAGGTTGAACACGACGCCCGGGTTGGCGCGGTACTCGAGCCAGAACCCGTTCCCGTCGAACTGCGGGAGGTCGACGGTCGAGATCGCGGCCGTGGCGTCGATCTGCCCCGACTGCAGGCTGCCGCTGCGCACGCTCGCCTCGGGGATGACCTTGAACGTCACCGTGTCGAGGTAGGCCTCGCCCTGGTGGTCGCTCGCCTCCGAGCCCCACGCGTAGCCCGCGACCTTCTCGAGCACGATCTCCTGGTCCTGCGTGTACGACTTCACGGAGAACGGGCCGGAGCCGACGAACTTCCCGGCGCAGCGGTCCTCGACGCTCAGGTCGGCCGAGGACGGGGCGAGGAGGCCGAGCGAGAACGTCGACGTCGCCTGGAGGAACTGCGCGCTCGGCTCCGCGAAGTCCACCGTGAGGGTCTGCGGGTCGGTGACGGTCGTGCCCTCGTAGCCGACGAGGTACTGCGACCCGAGCGACGCCGTCGCACCGAGCGCGACGATCGCGTCGAAGTTCGTCTTCACCGACTCGGCGTCGATCGGCGTGCCGTCGGCGTACGTCGCGTCGTCGCGCAGGTGGAACGTGTAGCTCGACGCGTCGTCGTTCACCTCCCAGCTCTCCGCGAGCCACGGCAGGATCTCGCCCGACTCCGGGTCCTGCGCCGTGAGCGACGCGACGGTCTGGCGGGCCGCCGCGATGGCGTCGTTGTTGCCGACCTGCTGCGGGTCGATGCAGTGCGAGTCGACCGTGAGGGCGAACGTCAGGTCGCCGCCCGTCACGGGCTCGCCGGACGGGCTGGGCGACCCGTCGCCGTCGGACGCGCCGGAGCCGCCGCCCGCGCACGCGCTGAGCAGGAGGCCCGTCGCGGCGGCCGCCGCGGCGACGGTCAGGGACCGGCGTCGGTGAGGTGTGGGGATCATGTCGTGCTGCTCTCCTCGTGTGCCGGCTGAGGACCGGCGGTCGTCCGGCGCCGGTGGTCGACCGTGCCGGGCCCAGGGCCGGCGCGGCGGGGGACCCACCGGGGTGCCGTGCTTACCGCGCGGCGGGAGCCACGCGGTCAGGTCGTTCCCGGAGCACCCCGTCACGTCGAAGGGTTGCTGGTCAGCGAGCCGGGCCTGCGTGCTGACGCTCGTCACCTGGGAGCAGGAAAGACAATCTCGACCAGGTGAGTCAAGTATCGAGACGGCCGTCCCGCCAGACGGACGGTTGTTTCCTGCTCCGCGTCGTCGTGACCCGTCGCCGGGGCTGCCACGAGCACGGCGAGGGCCCGCCTCGCCGGGCGAGACGGGCCCCTCCCTCCGGTCCGGCGATCGCTCAGGCCGCGGTGAACCCCGCCGCGCGGCGGGTGTCGGCCGGGCTCCACAGGTCCGTCTTCACCTCGGCCTGCACGACGGGCACGACCTCCTCCGCGAACCGGCGCAGCACGTCCTCCTGCTGCGCCGCGGGGATCAGGTGGTTCACCGAGACGGACTGCAGGTCGTGCCGGTACGAGGCGTGGTAGTCGAGGATCTTCTCCGCCACGCGCTCCGGCGACCCCACGAGCGCGGGCCCGCGCTCGACGGCGTCCTCGACCGTCCGGAAGCTCGGTGCCTTCCCGACGGCGTCCGGCCCGTACCCCCGGCGCGCCGCCGCCGCGACCTGGCCCTCGTAGATCGGGCGGTACTGCTCGATCGCCTCCTCCGTCGTGTCCGCGAGGAACAGCCCGCCCGAGCCCGACCCGACGAACCCGTACGCCGGGTCGTGCCCGTGCGCCGCGTACTGCTCGCGGTAGCGGTCGATGAGCACCTGGTAGTTCTCGCGCGGCTGCAACGCGTTGGCGCTGACGATCGGGTCCCCGTACCGGGCCGCGAGGTCGACCGCGAAGCGCGACGTCGCCGACCCGTGCCAGATCCGGAACGGCCCGGCGAACGGCCGCGGCAGCGTCGTCGCGTGCTCCAGCGCGTGGCGGTGCCGCCCGCTCCAGCTGACGTCCTCCTCCGACAGCAGCAGGCGCAGCAGCTCGTAGTTCTCCTGGAGGTACTCGTACTGCTTGTCGAGGTCCAGCCCGAGCAGCGGGTACTGCAGCACCTCGTTGCCCTTGCCGATGACGATCTCCAGCCGCCCGCGGCTCAGTTGGTCGACCGTCGCGAGGTCCTCGGCGACGCGGATCGGGTCGAGCAGGGACAGCACCGTGACGCCCGTGCTCAGCAGGATGCGCGACGTCCGCGCCGCGACCGCGCCGAGGATCACCGTCGGCGCCGACGACAGCACCTCTCCCGCGTGCCGCTCCCCCACCGCGAACGAGTCGAACCCGAGCTTCTCCGCCAGCACCGCCGTGTCCACGACCCGGTTCAACCGGTCGGACGGCGCGACCGCCTCCCCGGTCACGGGGTGGGGCGGGTTGAACACGATGTCGAGTACCTGGAACCGCACGGTCCTGCTCCTTGCTGTCGGTGTCGTCGTTCGGGGGGCCGGTACCGGCGCGTTCGGCAGCTCCGGTCGTGATCGGCACGCGCAGGTGCCGAACCCGACCGGAGCTGCCGACCCGGGGCGGGGTTGCCGATCTGTCAGGCCGCGGCGGCCTCGGCGGCGGCGGCGTCGCGCTTCGCGACCTCCTCGCGAACGAGCGGGATGACGTAGCGACCGAAGTCGACCGCGTCGTCCAGCAGGTCGTAGCCGCGCGCGGAGATGACGCGGACGCCGAGGTCGTAGTACGCGAGCAGCGCCTCGGCGACCTGCTCGGGCGTGCCGACGAGCGCGTTGGAGTTGCCGGCGCCGCCGGTGGCCTTCGCGGTCGCGGTCCACAGCGCGGTGTCGAAGCGCTCGCCCTGGGCGGCGATCTCGAGCAGGCGCTGGGAACCCGCGTTCTCGGGCTTGTCGATCGGGTGCCGACGGCTGAGCTGGCCCCCCGCGGCGGCCTTGCGCGCCTCGATCCGGTCGAGGATGCGGTGCGCCTTCTCCCAGGCGAGCTCCTCGGTCGGCGCGACGATCGGCCGGAACGCGGCGTGGATGCGCGGCGGCGTCGTGCGGCCCGCGGCGGCGGCCTCGGCGTGCACGCGCGCGATCTGCTCCGCGGTGCGGTCGAGCGGCTCGCCCCAGACGGCGTAGATGTCGGCCTCGGCCGCGCCGACGCGGAACGCGGCGTCCGACGACCCGCCGAACGAGATGGTCGGGGTGCGGCCCTCGAACGGCTTGGCGTCGAGCACGAAGTCGTCGAAGTCGTAGAACGGCCCGTGGTGGTCGAACGGCTCGGCGCTCGACCAGGCCTGCTTGACGATCTGGATGTACTCGTGGGTGCGCGCGTACCGCTCGTCCTTGGTCAGCGTGTCGCCCTCGCGGCCCTGCTCGTGGTCGTTGCCGCCGGTGATGAAGTGCACGGAGAGCCGCCCGCCGGAGAGCTGGTCGAGCGTCGCGAACGTCTTGGCGGCGTACGTCGGGTAGGACACGTTGGGCCGGTGCGCGAGCAGCAGCTCGATCGACTGCAGGCGCGCGGCGGTGTAGGCGGCGAGCGCGGCGGGCTCGGGGCCGGAGGAGCCGTACGCGAAGAGGACGCGCGTCCAGCCGTTGTCCTCGTGCGCGCGCACGAGACGCTCGAGGTAGGCGGGGTCGAACGCGGCGGTCGTGCGGTCGGCGGTCTCCGACGCGTCGTTGGTCGTGGCGATGCCGAGGAACTCGACGGGCATGAGGGTCTCCGTGGTGTCGGTGCGGGTGGTGCGTCGTGCGGTGGTGCGTGGACCGGACGTGCAGGGCACGGTCCGGCCGCCGGCTCAGGGCCGGGCGGGCGCCGTCGGGTCCGGCGACGCCGCGGGCCCCGCGGGCGCGGGCTCCGAGGCCGCCCCGACCGGGTCGGACGCCGGGAGGCCGGCCTCCTTCCACGCGGGGAAGCCGCCGTCGACGTGGGACACGTGCGTGTACCCCCGGCGCGCGAGCGCCTCGGCCACCGGCCCGGAGCCGTTCGGCGACCCGCACACGACGACGACGGGCGTGTCGAGCGAGATCACCGGGGCGTCGGCGGGGCCGAACAGGGCGTCGAGGTCGTCGCGGTCGGCGAGCGTGGCGCCGGGGATCTCGCCGTGCGCGGCGCGACCGCCGGCCGAGCGCACGTCGATCAGCAGCGCGCCGTCGGCGACCTGGGCGGCGGCGTCGGTCGCGGCCCGCAGGGGCGGGGTCGTGGTCATCGGTGTCTCCTTCGCGGGGTGGTGGTGTCAGCGGGTGGCGGCGAGCGCGGGTGCGACGTCGGGGGTGGCGGTCGTGGTGTCGCCGCTGCCCGAGGCGTCTGCGAACCAGTGCTCGGCGAGCAGCGCGAACGAGCGTCGGGCGTCGTCGGCGTCGTGGGTCGCGGTGGTGACGAGGAGCTCGTCCGCGCCGGTCGCGCGGCGCAGGGTCTCGAGCCGCCGCACGACGGTCTCGGGGTCGCCGACGATGCGCGTGTCGACGCGGTCGGCGACGAGCGCGCGCTCCGCCTCCGGACGCTCCTCCCACGCGGGCGACGTGCCCGGCTCCGGGTAGGCGATCGCGCCGTCGGCGCCGCTGCGGATGGAGAGCACCCAGTCCGCGAACGGCGTCGCGAGCTCGCGGGCCCGCTCGACGGTGTCGGCGACGAGCACGTCGGCGGACACGACGACGTAGGGCTCGTCGAGCACGCCCGGCCGGAACGCCTCGCGGTACGCGGCGACGGTGTCGAGCGTCGCCGACGGCGCCACGTGGTAGTTCGCGGCGAGCGGCAGCCCGAGCTCGCCCGCGACGCGCGCGCTCTCGCCCGCGCTCGACGCGAGGACCCACAGGTCCCAGTCGGCGCCCTCGACGGGCGGGCTCACGTACGACGTCCCGCGCTCGTCGCGGTAGGTCCCCGCGCGCAGGCCGAGCACGAGCTCGAGCTCGTCGCGGAAGCTCGCCGGGGTGCGCGACGCCCCGACGATCCGCTTCTGCGCGAGGATGCGCTCGCGCAGCACGGAGTCGTTCACGTCGGCGGGCGGCGCGCCGGGCACGTACAGCCCGTCGACGACCCGCGGCCCGGTGGCGGGCCGGGCCCGCCGCGGCGCCCCGGCCCCCTTCTCCCCCGTCGGCGGCGTGAACGCGCGGCCGAGCCCGAGGTCGACGCGGCCCGGGTGGAGCGCGGCGATCGTCCCGAACTGCTCGGCGGCGACGAGCGGGCTCGTCGTGCTGAGCAGCACGGCACCGCTGCCGACGCGGATGCGCTCGGTCCGGGCCGCGACGGCGGCGGCGAGCACGGCGGGCGACGCCGAGCCGACGCCGGGCGACAGGTGGTGCTCGGCGTACCAGACGCGGTGGTAGCCGAGCCGGTCGAGGTCGCGCGCGAGCCCGACGGCGCGGCGCACCGCGTCCTGGCCCGTCGCCCCCTCGGGGACGATCGCGAGATCGAGCACGGACAGCGGGACGCGGCCGGACGCCGGTCGCGGCCCGCCGGGGGTTGCGGTCGGGTGCGGGTGCTGGTGGGACATGGCTTCCTCTGGTGGGGTGCGGTGGCTCGGGGCGACGCGGTCGCCGGGCTACTTGGACGGGAACCCGAGCGCGGCGAGCGTGGTGCGCAGGTGGGCGCGCCCGCGCAGGGCGCCAGGGACACGCAGGCGGTCGACGACGCGGTCGCGCCAGCCGCCGTCGAGCCCCTCCTCGCGGTAGAAGGGCGCGATGCGCTCCTCGTACGCCGCGACGTGCTGGTCCTGCCCGACGGCGCGGTAGCGCTCGGCGTGCAGGACGGCCGCCTGCGGCAGCCGCGGCTTGACCCGTTCCCCGCCCGCGGGGTCGGGGTGCCCGACGACGAGCCCCACGACCGCGACGACGCCCTCGGGCAGGCCGAGCTCGGCCGCGACCTGGGCGGGGTGGTTGCGCAGCGCGCCGATGTACACGGTGCCGAGACCGAGCGACTCCGCCGCCACGACGGCGTTCTGCGCGGCGAGCGCGGCGTCGAGGAACGCGACGACCGTCGTCTCGAGGTAGTCGGTCGCCTCGAGCCGGACGCCCTCGCGCTCGCCGAGAGCGCGGGCCCGCGCGACGTCGGCGAGCCAGACGAGCAGCAGCGGCGCGGTGCGCACGTGCTCCTGGTCGCCCGCGAGCGCGGCGAGCCGCGCCTTGCGCGCGGGGTCGGTGACGGCGACGACGCTCCAGAGCTGGAGGTTCGACGACGTCGGGGCGGACTGCGCGGCGGCGACGAGCGTCGGCACGACGTGGTGGGCCAGCGGGTCGGTGCGGTAGCGGCGCACCGTCCGGTGGCCCAGCTGCGTCGCGAGGACGGTGCCGGGACGGTCCGCGGCGGGTGCCAGGCCCGCGGCCGCGCCGGGCGCGACGTCCTCGACCCCGGCGGGGTCGACGCCGTACCGCGCCGCGAGCGCGGCGCGGGCGCCGTCGGTGTCGTGGGGCGGCGTGGGGAGCGTCCCGGGGTCCGCGGCCGGAGCCGCAGCGTCCCCGGCGGTGGGTGCGGGAGCGATCGTCACGAGGCGGTCCTCTCGGGGAGTGCGGCGAGGCGGGCGAGCGCGAACCGCTCGGCGGCGGTGCCGCCGTCGGGCAGGGCGCCGGGGGCGGTCGCGAGGTCGGCGAGCACGCGCCCGACGGCCGGGGCGAACTTGAAGCCGTGGCCGGAGAACCCGGCGCCGACGACGACCGGGCCGCGCCGGTCGAGCACGAAGTCGTGGTCCGGCGTCGTGGTGTACGTGCAGCTCACGGGGACGTAGGCGTCGGGGTCGAGGCCGGGCAGCCAGGTCCGCACGTAGTCGCGCAGCGCGGCGAGCTGGCCCGGCTCCGGCCGGTAGGAGCGCCGGTCGGGGTCGACGACGGGGCCGACGCCGTGGAAGCCGACCTTGACGCCCTCGCCCGGGGTCGCGAGCCCGTAGACGCCGCTCGGCCACGCGGTGCCGGGACCGACGTCGTGCGTGAACGCGGGCCACCCCGCGGGCGACGTGCCGGGGGCGAGCGCGAAGTGGGCGGGCTGCTCCTGCGTGACGACGAGCGGGAGCTCCTGCCCGAGCAGGCCGCCCGCCGGGAAACCCAGCAGACCCGCGCTCCACGCCCCGACGGTCACGACGACGACCCGCGCGACGACGTCGGCGCCGTCGGTGACGACGCGCACGCCCTCGGGGACGCGCTCGACGTGCCGGACGGCGACCTCGTGCCGCACGTCGGCGCCCCGCGCGGCCGCGGCCCCCTGGAGGGCCGCGACGGCCCGGTCGGCGTGGAGCCGGCCGGCCGTCGCGACCTCGTGCAGCACCCGGCCCTCGAACCGCAGCCCCGGCCAGCGCTCGGCCGCGGCCGCGGGGTCGAGCCACTCGTGCTCGATCCCGCGGGCCGCGAACGCGGCGCCGATCGCGTCGACGCGGCGCTCGGCCGCGCCGTCGCGACGCCCGTGGCTCACGCCGCCGGTCACGTCGAGGAGCTCGGTCCCGGTCTCGTCCTCGACCTCGCGCCACAGGCGCAGCGCCTCCTGCGCGAGGTCGAGGTACTCGGGCTCGGCGTACGTCGTGCGGTAGATGCGCGACGTCCCGTGCGAGGCGCCGTGCGCGTGCCCGGGTGCGAAGCGCTCGAGCAGCACGACGTCGCGCCCACGCCGGGCGAGCTGCCACGCCGCGGCCGAGCCCATGACGCCGCCCCCGACCACGAGGTGGTCGACGTGCTGGGTGCTGGTGGTCATGCGCGGGTCACTCCGTCTTCGGCAGGCCGGGCGGGTTGGTCTGCGACTCCTCGACGGCCTCGGACTCCAGGCCCCACCGCTGGAGCACCTCGAGGTAGGTGCCGTCCTCGATGGCGTGGTTGATCGCGGCGGTGATGGCCGGGGCCGCCTCGTTGCCCTTCTTCGTGGCGACGGCGATCTGCGCCGTGTCGGGCCAGCCGCCGTTGAGAGTGCCCACGACCTTGAAGTCCTGCGGGGAGATCGCCGCCTGGTACGCGAGCGACGCGTTGGGGCCGACGTACGTCTCGATGCGCCCGGACTGGAGCGCGAGCAGGACGTCGGAGAACTGCTCGTAGTACTCGGGGCCCTGGATGGGCTCGAGGCCGTCCTCCTGGTTGAGGCGGTCCCACTCGAGCACGATCTTCTCCTGGTTCGTCCCGGAGCCGACGGCGACGACCTTGCCCGCGATGTCCTCGCGCTTCGTGATCGACGTGATGTCGGAGTCGGCGCCCACGAGCCAGCCGAGCTCGTCGTTGCGGTACGTGGAGAAGTCGATGGTCTCCTTGCGCTCCTCGGTCACCGTGACGTTGGAGATCACGGCGTCGACGTCGCCCGAGCCGAGCGCGAGCGGCCAGTCGGCCCAGGCCTTGACCTCGAGGCGCAGGTCCTTGCCGAGCGCGTCGGCGACGAGCTGCGCGATGTCGGTCTCGTTGCCGATGGGCGTCTCGTCGTCGTCGGCGAGGAAGCCGAGCGGCGGCGCCGCGCCCGCGGAGATCGCGACGACGAGCTCGTCCTTGTCCTTCCAGGCGTCCGGGAGGAGCGCGACGGCCTCGGCCGACTCGGTGGTGCGGATGCGGTCCTGGTCCGGGCTCGTGCTCACGTCGAGGGCGTCCGAGACGGACGTCGTGCTCTCGTCGGTCGCCGCGCCCTCGTCCGCCGCGGCCGGGGCCTCGGTGCTCACCCCGGAGCAGGCCGCGAGCGCCAGCAGGGGCACGACGGCGAGGGCGGCGAGCGCGCGGGGGGCGCGGGCGCGGGTGGTCGTTGCGGTCACGTGAGTCCTACCTCTCGGGTGGTGCGTCGGGGTGACGCAGGGAGTGCGGGTGTGCGGGACGGCCGGGCGGCCGGTCGCGGGTCACGACGGCGGGCGTCGGTGGACGTCGGGTGGGTTTCAGAGGACTTTCTGGAGGAAGGCCCGGGTGCGGTCGTGGCGCGGGTGGTCGAGCACCTCGGCGGGCGTGCCCTGCTCCACGACGACGCCGTCGTCCATGAACACGACGGTGTCGGCGACCTCGCGGGCGAAGCCGATCTCGTGCGTCACGACGACGAGCGTCGTGCCGGTGCTCGCGACGTCCTTGATGACCTCGAGCACCTCCCCGACGAGCTCGGGGTCGAGCGCCGAGGTGGGCTCGTCGAACAGGAGCACCTTGGGCCGCAGCGCGAGCGCACGGGCGATGGCGACGCGCTGCTGCTGCCCGCCGGAGAGCTGGCGGGGTCGCGCGTCGGCCTTGTCCGCGAGCCCGACGCGCTCCAGCAGCGCGCGGGCCTCGGGCTCGACGTCCTCGCGGCGCCGACGCTGCGCGGAGACCGGCGCCTCGACGACGTTCTCGAGCGCGGTGAGGTGCGGGAAGAGGTTGAAGCTCTGGAAGACGAACCCGATCTGGGTGCGCTGGCCGAGGATCTCGCGCTCCTTGAGCTCGCGCAGGGTGCTGCCCTTGCGGCGGTACCCGATGAGCTCGCCGTCGAGCGAGATGAACCCCTTGTCGACCTTCTCCAGGTGGTTGATCGCGCGCAGCAGCGTCGACTTCCCGGAGCCGGACGGGCCGAGCACGACCGTCACGGACCCGGGCGGCACGGTGAGCGACACGTCGCGCAGCACCTCGAGGGTGCCGAAGCTCTTGTGGACGCCGTGGATCTCGACGAGCCCGGCGGTCGCGACGTCGGCGCTCATGCCGCACCTCCCGACGTGCGCGCGGTGCGGGTCAGCACGCCCACCCGGGCGCGGGCCGCGTACGCGGGCGGGACGGCGTCGGGCACGGGGCGGCCGGAGAGCCGCGACGCCCAGACGAGCACGGTCCACCGCGCCTTCTGCAGCGGGGTCGGGGGCAGCGTGCGCACCGCGCCCTTCGCGTAGTGCCGCTCGACGTAGTACTGCACGACGGTGATGAGCGTGGTGAGCACGAGGTACCAGATCGACGCGACGATGAGCAGCGGCACGACGCGGCCGTTGCGGCCGTAGATGACGCTGACGATGTAGAACAGCTCGCCGTACGCCAGCACGTAGACGATCGACGTGCCCTTAAGCAGCCCGATCACCTCGTTGACGGCCGTCGGGATGATGGAGCGCATCGCCTGCGGCAGGATGATGCGGCTCACCTGGCGGCGCTTGGGGATGCCGAGCGACGCGGCGGCCTCCTGCTGCCCCTGGTCGACCGAGAGGATCCCGGCCCGCACGATCTCGGCCGAGTACGCGGCCTGCGAGAGCCCGAGCCCGAGGATCGCGGCCCAGAACTTGTCGATCACGGACAGCGTGTCGAAGTAGAGGAACTCCGGCCCGAAGGGGATGCCGACGCTCAGGTACGGGTACAGGTAGGCGAGGTTGTACCAGAGCAACAGCTGCAGCAGCAGCGGCACGGACCGGAACACCCACGTGTACGTCCACGAGACCGACTGCAGGAGCGGCGAGCGCGACAGGCGCATGAGCGCGAGCACGGTGCCGAGCGCGAACCCGACGACCGACGCGACGAGCGTGAGCCGGATCGTCGCCCACGCGCCCTCGAGGATCGAGGGCCAGGTGAGGTACTGCGCGACGACGCCCCACTCCCAGCGGTCGTTCGTCACGAGCGAGCTGACGACCATGGCGAGGAGCACGGCCACGCCGGCCGTCGCGACCCAGCGGCCCGGGTGCCGGGCGGGGACGATGCGCAGGCTCTCGAGCGGCAGCGCGTCCTCGACACCGCCGCGCGGGTCGGCGGGGTGCCGGCCCGACGGCGGCGCGAGCTGCCGGGACTCGTCCTGCGGGAGCGACACGGTGCTCATGGCGCGACCTCCAACCACTTCTCGAAGGCGAGCGGGCCGATCTCCTCGGGATCGGTCCCGGTGTCGAACAGGGGCGTGTAGCCGGTCGCGAGGTACAGACCGGCGGCCTCGGGCTGGCGCGGGCCCGTCGTGAGGTACACGCGCCGGTAGCCGCGCTCGACGGCCCGGCGCTCGAGCTCGGCGAGCACGAGGCGCGCCAGCCCGCGGCGCCGGTGCGCCGAGTGCGTCCAGATCCGCTTGAGCTCGGCGGTGCGCACGGCGGGCGTCCCGTCGGCGCGGCGCGCGGCCGGCCGGGCGAGGCGCGCCGGGTCGCCGAGCTCCGGCTCGGCCCGACGGCGGAACGCG
Organism: Cellulosimicrobium sp. AB352; assembly: GCF_049538415.1. NCBI lineage: Bacteria > Bacillati > Actinomycetota > Actinomycetes > Micrococcales > Promicromonosporaceae > Cellulosimicrobium > Cellulosimicrobium sp. AB352. The sequence goes on from NZ_JBMVFX010000012.1 coordinate 17,888, forward strand.
CCGCCCGCGACGGGCTCGCCGTCCTCCAGCACCAGCACGAGCTCGCCGTGCGGCGCCGCGAAGTCCTGCGCGGGGTAGTGCTCCATCTCGGCGCGGAGCTCCTCGGCGCTGAGCACGCGCTGGTACCGCGTCCAGTACTCGTGGGAGAGCTCGTCGAGCAGCGGCCGCACGAGGGGGTCGTGCATCGCGACGGACCGGACCTCGCGCGTCCCCCGCCCGGCGGGGCGCGCGGCGACCGCGGTCACCGGGGTGCCCTCTCGCCCGCGGTGACGGCGAACGGCACGTGGTTGCCCTCGACCGGCGCCGGGCACGTCCCGAAGTCGCTGAACGCGTACGGCAGGTTGACGGCCCGGTTGAGGTCGAGGCGCACGCTCCCCGCGGTGCCGGGCACCGCGTCGGCGTCCACGCGCAGGACCCGCCAGGGGGCGACGCCGTCCGCCTCGTCGCTGAAGAGCAGCGTCACCGCACCGCCCGGCGCGCCGGTGAGGGCGAGCGTCGCGCCGCGCCGGGTGCCGTCGCGCTCGACGACGAGGTCGACCTCGCCGACCGTGCGCACGTGGTGCACGAGGCCGGGCCGGGCGGCGCCGACGACGACGGGCCGCGGCGCGTCGTACCAGCGCACCGGCGCGTCGACGACCCAGGCGGGCTCGTAGGCGAACGTCGGGACGCCGTCGAACGCCGTCCGGGCCGGGGCGAGCGGGTCGCGCACGCGGACGGCGTAGCGGCCCGTGCGGCGCACGACCTCCACCGCGACCTCGCGCGTCTCGCCGCCGTCGGACGGGTCGCCCGCGTCCCGGCCGTCCGGGAGGAACGTGCCCGCGAGCGTCGACCCGCCCTCCGCGACGACGACGGTCCCGACGGCGCTGCCCGTCGTCCGGACGGCGCCGCCCTCGTCCGCGCGGTGGTGCGCGCCGTCGGCGTCGGCCCACCAGAGCCCCGGGACACCCGGGAGGGCGGCGGGCTCGGCCGGGAGCGCGTGGTACGCGACGAGGCTCAGCCAGCCGTGCGGCGGGCGCAGCCCGTCCTCGCGGTCGGCGTGCCAGGCGGCCCACGCGGCGGCGTCGGGCGACGCGGACGCGACGGGGTCGGCGGGTGCGGTGGCCACGGCGCCCGTGGCGGTCGGCGTGCTCGTGCTCATGGGTCCTCCGAGGTCGGTGCGGGTGGTCGGTGCGGTGGTCGCCGCGGTGCCGGCGGCGGTCAGCCGACGAGCTCGGCGGGGTGCGCCGTCGTGGGCTCGCCGTCGCCGCGCGTCGCGCCGGGGCGGGCGAGGCCGAGGTGCTCGCGCAGGGTCGTGCCCGCGTACTCCGTGCGGAACGAGCCGCGCTCCTGGAGCAGCGGGACGACCTGGTCGAAGACGTCGTCGAGCCCGCCCGGCGTGAGGTGGGGCACGAGGATGAAGCCGTCGGAGGCGTCCTCCTGCACGTGGCGGTCGATGTCGTCCGCGACCTGCTGCGGCGTGCCGACGAACCCGCCGCGCGACGTCACCTGGATGACGAGCTCGCGGATCGACCAGCCGTTCGCCTCGGCCTGCTCGCGCCACGCCGCGGCGACCGCCGCCGGGTCCTTCGCGTGCCGCACCCGGCCGCGCGTGATCGACAGGTTCTCGGTGTCGGGGTCGACGTCGGGCAGCGGGCCCTCGGGGTCGTACGCCTCGAGGTCGCGGCCCCAGACCTGCTCGAGGAACGCGATCGCCGTCGGGCCCGAGACCTGCTGGAGCCGGATCTCCCGGGCGCGCTCCTCCGCCTCGGCGGGCGTGTCGCCCAGCACGACGACGGTCGCGGGCAGGATCTTCAGGGAGTCGCGCTCGCGCCCGTGCGCCGCGAGCCGCCCCTTGACGTCCTCGTAGAACGCGCGCCCGGCGTCGAACGTCGAGTGCGCGGAGAACACGACGTCGGCGGTCGCGGCGGCGAAGTCGCGCCCGTCGGCCGAGTCGCCCGCCTGGAACAGGACGGGGTGGCCCTGCGGGCCGCGCGGCGTCTCGAACAGCCCGACGACGTCCGCGTACGTCCCGTGGTGCGCGACCGGCCGCACCGCGCCGGGCCGCAGGAACTCGCCCGCGATCCGGTCGGCCAGCACGGCGTCGTCGTCCCACGAGTCCCACAGGGCGCGCGCGACCTCGACGACCTCGGCCGCCCGCGCGTACCGCTCGGGGTAGGGCAGGTACCCGCCGCGGCGGAAGTTGGCGCCCGTGAAGGCGTCGGGGCTCGTCACGAGGTTCCACGCCGCGCGGCCCTCGGAGAGCAGGTCGAGCGTCGCGAACTGCTTCGCGAGCTCCCACGGCTCGTTGAACGTCGTGTTGATCGTGCCCGCGAGGCCGAGCCGCTCGGTGACGGCGGCGAGCGCGGCGAGGACGGGCAGCGTGTCGGGGCGGCCGACGACGTCGAGGTCGTGGATGCGGCCCTTGTGCTCGCGCAGGCGCAGGCCCTCGGCGAGGAAGAAGAAGTCGAGCCTCGCCTCCTCGGCGCGGCGCGCGAGGTGCTCGAACGACGCGAAGTCGATCTGGCTGCGCGAGCGGGGGTCGCTCCACACGGTGGTGTTGTTGACGCCCGGGAAGTGGGCGCCGAGGTGGATCTGCTTGCGGGGTCGGGTGCTCATGTCGCGTCCGTCCGGGCTCAGGCGATCGCCGCGTAGCGGTTCGCGGGGTGCGGGAGGCCGAGCGTGTCGCGCAGCGTCGTGCCCGGGTACGCGGTGCGGAACAGGCCCACGCCCTGGAGCAGCGGCACGACCCCGTCGACGATCGCGTCGAGGTCCGTGCTCAGCGACGACGGCCGCAGCAGGAAGCCGTCGGCGGCACCGGCGTGCGCCCACTCCTCGACCGTCGCCGCGAGGTCGCGCGCCGTGCCGACGTGCGTCAGCGAGTCGGTGTCCCACGAGACGCCCTCGAGGTCCTCGAGCAGGTCGAGGCGGGCCTGCGCGCTCGCTCGCGTGTCGCCGACGACGACGTAGGCGTCCACGAGGACCCGGAGCGTGTCGGGGTCGCGCCCGGCCTCCGCGGCGGTGTCGCGCACCTGCGCCCGCAGCGCGACCGCCTCGTCCCGCGTCGCCGCCCGGACCCGCACGACGTCGGCCCGCCGGGCCGCGAGGTCGAGCGACGCCGGCGTGCTCGCCCGCACGACGACGGGCGGCTGGCCCTGCGGCGGGCGCGGCGTGATCGACGGCCCCTTCACCGCGAACCGGATGCCCTCGTGGTCGACGTAGTGCAGCTTCTCGCGGTCCACGAACCGGCCCGTCGCGACGTCGCGGATCTCGGCGTCGTCCTCCCACGAGTCCCACAGCCGCGTGACGACCTCGACCGCCTCGTCCGCCTCGGCCACGGCGTCGGGCTCGTCCTGGGCGCCCTTGCGCCCGAAGGCCGCGGCCTCGGCCGGGGTCGTGGACCACCCGACCTGCCATCCCGCGCGGCCGGAGCTCACATGGTCGATCGTCGCGACCGCCTTGGAGACGTGGAACGGCTCGGCGTGCGTGGTGGTGACGGTCGGGACGAGGCCGATGCCCGCGCTGCGCGGCGCGAGCCGGGACGCGACGAGCGCGGCGTCGAGACGGCCGCGCACGGACCCGTTGCGGCCCGGCTGGAGGGTGAAGGCGTCGTCGAGCGTGACGAGGTCGAGCAGGCCGCGCTGGGCCGTGGCCACGAGCTCGACGAGGCGCTTGGCGTCGAACAGGCGCTGGGCCTGGGAGCCCACGGTCCGCCAGGCGGCGGGGTGCGCACCGGCGTCGGTGAGGTCGACGCCCAGGTGGACGGTGCGGGCGGGGCGGGGGTCGGGCATCGCGAGGATCCGTTCTGGGACAGGCGCCGGCGGCGCGCTCAGGGCGCGGCGGGGTGCCGAGGGTGGGCAGGGTCGTCCCGCCGCGGGACGGCAGGGCGGGGCCGGGGAGGCCGGAGGGAGGCCCGTCAGGGCGTGCGCGCGAGGGCGCGCAGCGTCAGGAGCGGGGCGTCGTCAGCGACAACAGGTGACGCGCGCGGGGGCGCCGACCGGACAGGAGACGGCGGCCGCAGGGCCGACCGGACAGGGGCACGTCGGCGCGTGCGGGGTGCTCACCGCGGTGCTCGACTCTCGCCGGTCCATCGTCCGTCTCCTTCGTGCCCGTCTCCGGGCGCCGCGTGTTGCCCCGCACCGCGCAGGCCGCGCGACGCGGGACCTGGTCCTCACCCGGGGCACCCCGCCGCGCGGGAGGGTTGCCGTCCGACGAGCCGGGGCTTCGCGTCGGAGCTCATGACCGTGTCCTGTGCCGGGGTCCGTGGACCTCGGTTGCCGGGAACCTACGAGCGGTCGGAGAGGGTGTCAACGCACCGCCGGGACCTTCCCACATACTGGACTCGATCGGTCAACTTTGAGCAGCGGAGGCCGCCGTTTGCACCGAGTGCATCGATGCACCTAGTGTCAAGAGGTGCCTCTCCTCCCCGGACCCGAGCGCCCGACCGCGCCCGCGACGGGCGCCGTGACCCCGGACGCGCCGAGCGCGGACGTCCCCGGCCCGGACGCCGCGGCTCCCGACCGTCGCGCGGCCCTGCGTGCCCGCCACCGCCGTGCGATCGTCGCCGCCGCCGCGACGCTCATGGAGGAGAAGGGCGGCGCGCGCTTCACCGTCGACGAGCTCGCGGCCCGCGCCGACGTCGCGCGCCGCACGATCTTCAACCACTTCGCGTCGCTCGACGACGTCGTCGTCGAGGTCTGCGAGGACGTGCTGGGCACCGTCGTCGAGACGCTCGGGGCGAGCGCGGCCGAGCCGGGCACCGACCGCCCCACGCCCCTCGACGACGTCACCGCGGCGCTGCGCGGCACGGACCTCGTCGGCCCCATGGCCTACCTCACGCGCGCCCTCGGCGGTACCGCGACCGAGCCCACGCCGCGCGTCACGACGATGGTCGTGCGCACCTTCACCCACCTCGCCGAGCGCCTCGTCGCGGCGACCACGCGCCGGCACCCGGACGTCGACCCGCTCGAGATCGAGATGCTCGTGGGCGCGCTCATGGCCGGGGTCCTCGTCATCCAGCGGCGCTGGTGGGCCGAGACCGGCGCCGCCGACGACGACGCCTCGCGCGCGGTGTGGTCGGGCCTGCTTGACCGCCTCGTCGAACGGATCCGCGCCGGCTGGGCGGACCCCGCCTGACGCGAGCCGCACCCTCCCCGCGACCACCTCTCCCGCAGCATCACCCCCGCCACCCCGGGCACACCCGCCACCGGACTCCCACCGAAGGACCCTCATGGCTGAACTCCTCTACCGCCTCGGCCGCGCGTGCGCGCGCCGCGCGCGGACCGTCCTCGCCGCGTGGCTCGCGGTGCTCGTGCTCGCCGGGGCGGCGTTCGTCGCGTTCGGCGGCACGCTCGCCAGCAGCTTCTCGATCCCCGGCACCCCGACCGCCGACGTCACCGAGCGCCTCCAGACCGCGCTGCCCGAGGCGTCGGGCGGGAGCGGCACGATCGTCTTCGCGACGGACGACGGCGCCCCGTTCACGCCCGAGCAGGAGGCGGCGATCGCGGACCGCTTCGCCGCGGCGGAGGAGGTCGACGGCGTCGCGTCGGTCGTCGACCCGTTCGCGACGCAGGAGGAGCTCGCCGACCAGCGGAAGCAGATCGACGACGGCCGCACCCAGATCGCCGCGGGACGCGAGCAGATCGAGGACGGCCGCGCGCAGCTCGCCGCCGCGCAGGAGCAGGTCGACGCCGCGCGCGCCCAGCTCGACGCGGGCCAGGCCCAGCTCGACACCGCACGTGCCCAGGCGGAGGCTGCGGGCGCGCTGGAGCAGGCCGCGCCGCAGCTCGACGCGCAGCAGGCCGAGATCGACGCGGGCCGCGCCACGCTCGAGTCGCAGGCCACGACGCTCGACCAGCAGGTCGCCGCGCTGGAGGACCAGAGCGCGACGCTCGAGGAGCAGTCCGCGCAGCTCGAGCTCTCCGCTCCCCTGCTCGACATGGCGTCCGACATCCGCCTCGTGTCCACGGACGGGAGCGCGGCGGTCGCGAACGTGACGTTCACCGAGCCGAACATGAGCATCGACCAGCAGACGAAGGACGACCTCGTGGCCGTCTTCGCCGACGACCCCGTCGACGGCGTCCAGACCGACTTCTCGTCCGACATCGCCCAGGGCGTGCCGCAGGTGTTCGGCGTGGGCGAGGCCGTCGGCCTCGTCGTCGCGGCGATCGTGCTCGTCGTCATGCTGGGGACGCTCGTGGGCGCCGGCCTGCCGATCCTCACGGCACTCATCGGGGTCGGGATCGGCGCGCTCGCCGCGATGTCGCTGTCCGGGGTCGTGGAGATGTCGTCGGTGACGCCGGTGCTCGGCCTCATGCTGGGGCTCGCCGTCGGGATCGACTACTCGCTCTTCATCGTCAACCGGCACCGGCGCCAGCTCAAGCAGGGCGACGAGCTGCACGAGTCGATCGCGCTCGCGAACGGCACGTCGGGCAACGCGGTCGTGTTCGCCGGGGCGACGGTGCTCATCGCGCTGCTCGCGCTCAACGTCACCGGCATCCCGTTCCTCGGCCTCATGGGCACGGTCGGTGCGCTGTGCGTCGCGATCGCGGTGCTCATCGCCGTCACGCTCACGCCGGCCCTGCTCGGCATGATCGGCCCGCGGATCCTCAGCCGCCGCGAGCGCGCCGCGCTCGCCGGGACCGCCGCGACGACGGGCGCGTCGACGGGCGCGTCGACGGGTGCGGCGGCCGGCGCGTCGGCCGGTACCGCGTCGTCGGAGCCGGGCGCCGCGGGCGGCCTGCCCGCCGCGGAGCCCGTGCGCCCCATGTCGACCGTCCGCGCGGTGGGGACGGCGCTGCTCTCCGTCGTCGCGCTCGGCGTGATCGCCCTGCCCGCGCTCGACCTGCGGACCAACCTGCCCGACGGCTCGTCCGAGGCGCACGACTCCACGCAGTACCGCGCGTACTCGACCGTCGCCGAGGAGTTCGGCGAGGGCACGAACGGACCCCTGCTCGTCGTCGCCGACCTCCCCGGCGAGCCCACCGAGGCCGAGGCGCTCGAGTACCAGGTCGGCGTGGCCGAGGAGCTGTTCTCGCAGGACGACGTCGTGGCCGTCGCCCCGATCGGGACGTCCGAGGACCGCACGGTCGCGGCGTTCCAGGTGATCCCGGCCGAGGGTCCGACGAGCGAGTCGACCGAGGAGCTCGTGCACGCGCTGCGCGCCCTCGAGCCGCTCGACGGCGAGGTCACGCTCGGCGTCGCGGGCTCGGCCAGCGGCAACATCGACATCTCCGAGAAGCTCGCGCAGGCGCTGCCGATCTACCTCGCGGTCGTCGTCGGGCTGTCGCTCGTCATCCTCGTGCTCGTGTTCCGGTCGATCTTCGTGCCTGTCGTCGCGACGCTCGGGTTCATCCTGTCGTACTTCGCCGCGCTCGGCGGGGTCGTCGCGATCTACCAGTGGGGCTGGCTCGCGGGGGTGTTCGGCGTCGAGACGCCGGGCCCGATCCTCAACTTCCTGCCCACGATCCTCGTCGGCATCCTGTTCGGCCTCGCGATGGACTACCAGCTCTTCCTCGGCTCGGGGATGCGCGAGGCGTACGCGCACGGCGCCCCCGCGCGCGTCGCGATCGTGCAGGGCGTCCGCGCGGGCCGGGCCGTGGTGACGGCCGCGGCGATCATCATGATCTCCGTCTTCGGCGGGTTCGTCTTCTCGCACAGCGCGATGATCCGACCCATCGGGTTCGCGCTCGCGTTCGGCGTGCTGGTCGACGCGTTCGTCGTGCGGATGCTGCTCGTCCCGGCGCTCATGCACCTCGTGGGCGACAAGGCGTGGTGGCTCCCCCGCTGGCTCGACCGCATCCTGCCCGACGTCGACGTGGAGGGCGCCGCGCTCGAGCGCCGGCACCCGCACCACCTCGACGGGTCGACCGACCCGGCGGCCCAGGGCGGCGCGCCCGACGCCGGCACCGAGCCGGGCACCACCGGCCCGGACGCGACCGAGCCGGAGACCGCGCGCGGCTGAGGCCGCGGAGCCCCGCACCGGACCCGGTGCCACCGGTCGACGAGCGAGCCCGCTCGTCGGCCGGTGGTGCCGGGTCCGTCGTCGTCAGGGGCGGGGCACGTGCACCGTCGCGACGATCGCGCGGTGGTCGCTGCCCACGACGTGCAGGGAGCCGACGTCGGTCACGACGTTCTCACGGTCGGTCACCACGTGGTCGAGGTTGAGCACCGGCGGCACGACGCCGGGGCGCGGCGACCACGACAGGTCGAGCCCGCCGCCCGAGGCACGCGTCGCGTCGTGGAACCGGTCGCCGAGCAGCCGGCGGAACGTCGCGTGGTCGTGGGTGGAGTTGAAGTCGCCGACGAGCACCTGGGGCAGCGCGTCGCCGTGCGCGCGCTCGGCGAGCGCGTCCGTCTCCTCGTGCCAGATGTCGACGTACTCCGGGATCGGCGGGATCGGGTGCACCGCGGTGACCCGCACCGGCACGCCGTCGACCTCCACCGTTGCCGACGGCATCGCGTCGTTCGAGAACGGCTCGACGTCCACGTCGCGGAGCGGCAGCGCGCTCCACAGCCCGCTGCCCATGGCGCCGCGCCCGACCTTGCCGTCGGCGGTGTACGGCAGCACGTCCTCGATCCCCGCCGCGACGAGCCGCTCGCGCAGGTCCGTCGTGAGCTCCAGCACGGCGAGCATCTGCACGTCCTCGGTGCGGACGAGATCGACGAGCGCCTCCGCGTCCGCCGCGCCGTACCAGGTGTTGGCACCCATGACGCGCAGCGTCACCGCGTCGTCGGGCGGCGCGGGGCCGGGCACGAACGCGGGCACGAGCCACACCGCCTGCACGGTGACGCAGACGGCGAGCAGCGCCGCGAGCAGCCACCGGCGCGCGAGCAGCGTGAGCACGAGCCCGACGGCGGCGCCCAGGGCGACGAACGGCGTGAACCCGACGAGCTGCGCGACGGGCGTCCACGCGTCGTCGGGCAGCATGCGCACGAGCGTGAGGAGGAGCACGGCGACGACGCCCGTGGCGAGCACGACCGTGAGGGGTCGGCCGCCCGGTCGGCGCCGCGTCGTGACGCGCGCGGGCGGGAGGCGCGTGGTGGCCGAGGTCATGCCCGGACTCTCGCAGCGCCGGCCCCGCCGCCGCGACCCGCCCCACCGGCCCGCCCGGCGATCTCCACGGAACCCGCCCACCCGCCCGTCCCCTCCGTCCGCCGAGCACGAGGTTGCCGTCGTTCCGGGGTCCGTCCCGACGCCAACCTCGTGCTCGACCGAGGGCTGGACCGGGACCGGACGACGACGCCCCGGTCACCACGTGGTGACCGGGGCGTCGGTGGAGCGGGTGTCAGCCGAAGATGGCCGGCAGCGTGCCGCGGAAGGCCGCGTCCGCCTCGCTGAGCGGGACGGTGAACAGGCCCGCGACCTCGAGCGCCTCGCCCGACTCGGCGACGGCGCCGGGCTCGGTGCCCGTCTCGCCGATCTTCAGGACGGGGACGCCGCGCGCGACGCACGCGTCGACGAGCTTGGACTCCTCGCCGCGGGGCACCGCGACGAGCGCGCGGGCCGTCGACTCGGAGAACAGCGCCTCGAACGGCGTGACGCCGTCGCGCTCGGTCAGCGCGTCGAGCGACACGGTGGCCCCGACGCCGAAGCGCAGCGACGCCTCGAGGAGCCCCTGCGCGAGCCCGCCCTCGGAGAGGTCGTGCGCGGCCGACACGAGGTCGTCGCGGCTCGCGTTGACGAGCACGCCGGCGAGCGCCTTCTCGGCCGCGAGGTCGACCCGCGGGGGCACGCCGCCCAGGTGGCCGTGCTCGACGTCGGCCCACGCCGAGCCGTCGAGCTCCGCGCGCGTGGTGCCGAGGAGGTAGATGCTCTCCCCCGTCTCGCGCCAGCCCGACGGCGTGGCGTGGGCGACGTCGTCGAGCACGCCGAGCACGCCCACGACCGGGGTCGGGTGGATCGAGGAGTCGATCTGCCCCGGCTCGCCGGTCCCGTTGTAGAGCGACACGTTGCCGCCCGTCACGGGGACGCCGAGCTCGCGGCACGCGTCCGCGAGGCCCTCGATCGCCTCGACGAGCTGCCACATCGAGTCGGGGTCCTCGGGCGAGCCGAAGTTGAGGCAGTCGGTCACGGCGAGCGGGCGGGCGCCCGTCGTCGCGACGTTGCGGTACGCCTCGGCGAGCGCGAGGCGGGCGCCCGTGCGCGGGTCGAGCTTGCCGTAGCGGCCGTTCGCGTCCGTCGCGAGCGCGACGCCGAGGCCCGTGCTCTCGTCGACGCGGACCACGCCCGAGTCGTCAGGCTGCGCGAGCGCGGTGTTGCCCTGGACGAACCGGTCGTACTGATTCGTCACCCACTCCTTGGACGCGAGGTTCGGCGACGCGAGGAGGCGCAGGGCCGTCGCGCGGAGCTCGTCGCCGCTCTCGGGGCGGGCGAGCGCGTCGGCGTCCACGGTGCGGGCGTTGAGCCCGTCCTGCCACGACGGGCGCGCATACGGGCGGTGGTACACCGGGCCCTCGTGCGCGACGGTCCGCGGGTCGACGTCGACGATGCGCTCGCCGTGGTGGTCGATCGTCAGGCGCCCGGAGTCGTTGACCTCGCCGATCACGGCGGTCTCGACGTCCCACTTGGCGGTGATGGCGAGGAACTCGTCGAGCTTCTCCGGCGCGACGACCGCCATCATGCGCTCCTGCGACTCGGACATGAGGATCTCGCCCGCGTTGAGCGTCGGGTCGCGCAGCAGGACGTCGTCGAGCCACACGTGCATGCCGCCGTCGCCGTTCGAGGCGAGCTCCGACGTCGCGCACGAGATGCCGGCGGCACCGAGGTCCTGGATGCCCTCCACGACCTGCGCCGCGTAGAGCTCGAGGCAGCACTCGATGAGGACCTTCTCCATGAAGGGGTCGCCCACCTGGACGCTCGGGCGCTTGGCGGGCACGCCGTCCTCGAACGTCTCCGAGGCGAGGATCGAGGCGCCGCCGATGCCGTCGCCGCCCGTGCGGGCGCCGAACAGCACGACCTTGTTGCCGACGCCCGAGGCGTTGGCGAGGTGGATGTCCTCGTGGCGCAGCACGCCGAGGCACAGCGCGTTGACGAGGGGGTTGCCCTGGTACGAGGAGTCGAAGACGAGCTCGCCGCCGATGTTCGGCAGGCCGAGGCTGTTGCCGTACCCGCCGACGCCGCTCACGACGCCGTGCACGACGCGCGCCGTGTCCGGGTGGTCGACGGCGCCGAAGCGGAGCTGGTCCATGACGGCGACGGGGCGAGCGCCCATGGAGATGATGTCGCGCACGATGCCGCCGACACCCGTTGCGGCGCCCTGGTAGGGCTCGACGAACGACGGGTGGTTGTGCGACTCGACCTTGAACGTCACGGCCCAGCCGTCACCGATGTCGACGACGCCCGCGTTCTCGCCGATGCCGACGAGCAGGTGCTTCTTCATCTCGTCCGTGGTCGCCGCGCCGAACTTCGACAGGTGGACCTTGGACGACTTGTACGAGCAGTGCTCGGACCACATGACGGAGTACATCGCGAGCTCCGCGGCCGTGGGGCGGCGCCCCAGGATGTCGCGGATGCGCTGGTACTCGTCCGGCTTGAGGCCGAGCTCGGCGAACGGCTGGACCTCGTCGGGCGTGGCGGCGGCGTGCTCGACGGTGTCGAGCGTCGGCGCGGCGGGACGAGCCTCGGAGCGTGCGGAAGCCTGGGGTGCGGGGGCGGTCATCGTTTCCCTCGGGTGGGCGCTGAGCGGGGAGCGCACGACGGCGCGCGGCCAGTCTACCGGCGCCCGGGGAGAGGCCGTCCGGGCGTCTCGCGTCGCGGGCGACCGAGAAGTGAGACGAGCGTCTCGCCGTGCGGAAACCGGGTTTCCGGGTTCCGATGGAGGGGTGACCACCCTTCTCGAACCGACGTCCGGCACCGCCCGCAGCAGGACCAGCGACCTCCTCGACCCGCACCTGGAGCGGCTCGGCCACGAGCTCACGCTCGTCGAGCGCCAGCTCAACGGCTACTCCCGGCGCACGGGCTCCTACGTGGGCCGCGGGGCCGTCGAGACCGTCGAGCCGGCGGAGGGCCGCTACCGGGACGAGCTCGAGGCCGAGCGCGAGCGCATCCTGTCGCGCCTCGAGATGCTCAGCGCCATGCGCGTCGCCGCGTCCTGCTGACCACGACCGCGACCGCGACTCCGAGCGCGGCCACCGTGGGGCGCAGGACGGCTCAGAGCGTCAGCCCCAGCACGATCCCCAGCACGCCGAGCGCGGGCGGCACGAGCTGGACGAGCGCCGCCCGCGCCTTCGACGGCGACGACAGGATCAGCACGAGCCCCGCCGCGACCATCGACCCGGCCCCCGCGACCACGAGCGTCAGGCCGACGTCCTGCCGGTCCGCCGCGTACAGGACGATGCCGAGCACGACGAGCACCGCGAGGAACAGGTTGTAGAACCCCTGGTTGAAGGCCATCTCGCGCGTGGCCGCCGCCTCCTGCGGCGACGTGCCGAACGTGGCGCGGGTGCGGTCGCTCGTCCACGTGAGCGACTCCATGACGAAGATGTACACGTGGATCGCCGCGGCGACCCCCGCGAGCGCCAGCCCGAACCCGATCATCGTCGGTCCCTCCCGGTCCGCGAGGCCGCACGGTGCGCGGACCCCGGCATACCGACCGGGTGTCGCTGCCTCAGCGCTCCTCAGCGTTCCACAGGAGCGGCTCGGCTGCCGCGAGCGCCACGGCCAGCGCGCCGACCACGAGCCCGACGCGCGTGTGCGGCAGCCGCACGCCGCGGTCGCGCAGCCGCTCCCCGCGCCGGTAGACCCACTTCTCGCCCGCGACGACGAGGGTCGTCGCGAGCGCGAACCCGGCCGCCGCGCCCGCGACGGCGACGACCGCGGGCACCGGCGTGGTGTCGTCGTCGGTCGTCGCCCAGGTGTTGTCCTCCCGCGGGGCGCCGTCGGCGGTCGCGGTCCCGGGCGTCGCGTCCGTCCCGCCCGCGTCCGCCTCGCGGGCGGCGTCGCGCAGGGAGCGCAGGCCCTCGCGCGCCTCGGTCCCCTCGGTCGTCGAGGTGAACGTCAGCGCGACGGCGGCCGTCGCGACGGCGGTCTTGGCGAGCGCGCGCGCCCAGCGCGGGCGCACGGCGTCGGGCACGGCGTACCACGCCACGGTGGACAGCCCCGCGATCGCCACGGTGCGCGGGTCGGCGGCCCGTCGGGTCGGCGCGTGCTCGGTCATCATGTCCCTTCGTCGGCAGGTGTGCTCACGGGGCCTAACGGCTCGCGGCCGTGCCGGGTTCCTGCGGCGCGCAGGCGTTCGCGCAGGTAGCGCACCGCGGGGGCGTCGGTCATGGTCGCGCGCCACACGACCGTGACCGGGCGGGTCGGGACGGGCTCGCGCACGGGCACCGCGACGACGTCGGCCGGCAGCGGGCCGCGCCCGAGGCGCGGCACGAGCGCGACGGCGAGGTCCTGGGCCACGACCTCGACCTGCGACGCGAACTCGAGGCACCGGAAGTCGATGCGCGGGACGCGCGGCTCGCGCGCGAACATGTGGCAGAACCACTCGTAGCAGATGGTGCCGTCGGGCGTGCAGACCCAGGTCTCGTCGAGCAGGTCGGACGGCGTGAGCGCGGCCCGCCCCGCGAGCGGGCTCGACGCGTGCACGAGCACGTCGGCCTCGTCGCGGAACAGCTCCTCGGCGCGCAGGCTCGGCGGGAGCGCGAGGCCGACGCCCTCCCAGTGGTGCACGAGCGCGAGGTCGAGCGTGCCCGCCGCGACGGCCGCGACGGCGTCCCACGGCTCGGCCTCCTCGACGACGAGGCGCAGGTCCGGCACGTCGTCGCGCACCCGCGCGAGGAGCGGGGCGACGACGCCGCGCACCGCCGTCGAGAACGAGCCGAGGCGCACCGTCCCCGTGGGGCGCGCCCCGGCGTCGTGCAGGCGAGCCCGGAGCGACTCGACCTGCTCGCGCAGCGCGCGGCCCTCCTCGACGACGCGCCGCCCCGCGGCCGTGAGGACGACGCCCCGCCCCTCGCGGTCGAGCAGGCGCGCGCCGAGGTCGCGCTCCAGGCGCTTCACCTGCTGCGAGACGGCGGACGGCGTGTACCCGAGGTCGCGCGCCGCGGCGTGCACGGTGCCGGTGCGCTCGACGGCGAGCAGCGCGTCGACGGCGGCGAGGTCGATCATGCGACCGATGCTATCCGGAAGCCTCGCTACCGGGAACCGTGCACGACTGTGCGCTGGACGTGCACGATGCCGCGGGCGCACCCTCGATGCCATGCCGCTGCGCCCGTCCCTCCTCGCCGTCCTCGTCGCCGTCGTCTGGGGCGTGAACTTCGTCGTCATCGACCTCGGGCTCGGCGACGTGCCGCCGACGCTGTTCGTCGCCCTGCGCTTCCTCGTCGTCCTGGTCCCGGCGGTGTTCCTCGTGCCGCGGCCCCGCGCGCGGTGGCGGGACGTGCTGCTCGTCGGCACGTTCATGAGCCTCGGCCAGTTCGGCCTGCTGTACACCGCGCTCGCGCTCGGCATGCCCGCCGGGCTCGCGTCGCTCGTGCTCCAGGCCCAGGTCGGGCTCACCGTGCTGTTCGCCGCCGCGGCGCTGCGCGAGGTCCCGACGCGCGCGCAGCTCGTGGGCGTGCTGGTCGGGGCGGCCGGGCTGGTCGTCGTCGGCGTGGGCCGCAGCGCCTCGACGCCGGCCCTCGCGTTCGTCGTGACGCTCGCCGCCGCGGCGTCGTGGGCGGTGGGGAACGTCGTCGCCCGACGCGCCGGGAGCCGCCGCGACCTGGCCTCTCCCTCGCGCGACCAGGGCTCTACCCCGCGCGACCAGGGCTCTACCCCGCGCGACCAGGGCTCTACCTCGGGCGACCAGGGATCTCCCTCGCGGCCCGGGCTGGAGGGGCTGTCGATGACGGTGTGGTCGGCGCTCGTGGTGCCGGTCCCCATGCTCGGGCTGTCGCTCGCGCTCGACGGGCCGGACGTCGTCGGGCACGCGCTCACCCACCTCACGCTCGCGCCGGTCCTGTCGACCCTCTACACCGCCTGGCTCGCGAGCCTCGTGGGCTACGGGATCTGGAACACGCTCCTCGCGCGGTACCCGGCGTCGGCGGTCGTGCCGTTCACGATGCTCGTGCCGCCGGTCGGGATGCTCGCCGCGTGGCTCGTGCTCGACGAGGTGCCGAACGCGGCCGAGGTGGTGGGCGGCGTCGTGCTGCTCCTCGGCGTCGCGACGACGACGGGCGTCCTCGGGCGGCGCTCGCCCGGCACGGCAGTCGCGCCCGACGCGGCGGCGTCCTTCGTCGCGACCGACCCGCCCTCCGCTCCCGGGCGCCCCGACGCGACCGCGACCGACGGTCCGACCGGGACACGCGCGCGTTCGCGCTGACAGGACGCCCGCGCGGGGGTTCCATGGGAGTCCGGGACGTCCGAGACGCGAGGGAGCCTCTCATGAGCGAGACCGCGGGCCGCACGCAGGAACGGCAGCAACCGGAGCTCAAGCGCGTCATGGGGCCCAAGCTGCTCCTGCTGTTCATCGTCGGGGACATCCTGGGCACAGGCGTGTACGCGCTCACCGGCCAGGTCGCGGGCGAGGTCGGCGGGGCGGCGTGGCTGCCGTTCCTGCTCGCGTTCGTCGTCGCGACGATCACCGCGTTCTCCTACCTCGAGCTCGTCACGAAGTACCCGAGCGCCGCGGGCGCCGCGCTCTACACGCACAAGGCGTTCGGCATCCACCTGCTGACGTTCGTCGTCGCGTTCATGGTCATGAGCTCCGGGATCACGTCGGCCTCCACGGCGTCCAACGCGTTCGCGGGGTTCGTCTCCGACGGGTTCGGGCTCGAGCTGCCGACGGGCGGGGACGGGCGCCTGCTCATCGCCCTCGCCTTCATGGCCCTCGTCGCGCTCGTCAACCTGCGCGGGGTCGGGGAGAGCGTCAAGGCGAACGTCGTGCTGTCGCTCGTCGAACTGTCCGGCCTCCTGCTCGTCATCTTCGTGGGGCTGTGGGCGACGACGCAGGGCCGCGCCGACTTCTCGCGCGTCGTCGTGTTCGAGAGCGCCGACGACAAGAGCGTGTTCCTCGCCGTCACCGCCGCGACGACGCTCGCGTTCTTCGCGATGGTCGGGTTCGAGGACTCCGTGAACATGGCCGAGGAGTGCAAGAACCCCGTGCGGGACTTCCCGCGCATGATGCTCACCGGGCTCTCGATCACGGGCGCGATCTACGTGCTCGTCGCGATCACCGCCGTCGCGCTCGTCCCCGTGGGCGACCTCACGGACGACGCCAAGGGGTCCGCGCTCACGCAGGTCGTCGCGGCGGGCGCGCCGAACCTGCCGTTCGACACGATCTTCCCGTTCATCGGGATGTTCGCCGTCGCTAACTCCGCGCTCATCAACATGCTCATGGCGTCCCGCCTGCTCTACGGCATGGCGAACCAGGGCGTGCTGCCGCGCGCGTTCGGCCAGGTGCACCCGTTCGGCCGCACGCCGTGGGTCGCGATCCTCGTGACGACGGCCATCGCGTTCGCGCTCATCGTGTACGTCGTGCGGCAGTCCGGGACCGCGGCGGGAACCAACGCGATCGCCCTCCTGGGCGGGACGACGTCGCTGCTCCTGCTCGTCGTCTTCACGATCGTCAACGTCGCCCTCCTCGTGCTGCGTCGTGACCGCGTCGACCACGAGCACTTCCGCACCCGCACCTCGCTCGCGGTGCTCGGCGCCCTCACGTGCGCGTACCTCGCCGGGCCGTGGGCCCGCAGCGCCGAGCAGCAGGAGCAGTACGTCATCGCGGGCGCGCTCGTGGCCCTCGGGGTCGTGCTCTCGTTCGTCACGTGGCTCTACAACCGCTCGGTGCGCCACCGCCGGATCGCGTTCTCCGACGTGTCGCGCCTGGAGGACGACGTCGACGACGACGGCCCGGGGCGGTGACCGCCGTCGCGCATGATGGGCCCATGCAGATCCGCGTCGCCGCCTACGCCGTGGTCGTCCGCGAGGACGGCCGGATGCTCCTCCCCCACTGGAGCGAGGGGGACCGCGGCGGCTGGACGCTGCCCGGCGGCGGCATCGACCCGGGCGAGGACCCCGCCGCCGCGGCCGTCCGCGAGGTGCGCGAGGAGACCGGCTACGACGTCGAGCTCGACGGCCTGCTCGGCGTCGACAGCCTCGTGATCGACGCCGCCGACCGGATCCGGCCCGAGGACCGCGACCGGTCGCTGCACGCGATCCGCATCGTCTACCGGGCCCACGTGGTGGGCGGCGAGCTGCGCGTCGAGGAGGACGAGTCGACCGACGACGTCGGCTGGTTCACGCCCGACGAGGTCGACGCGCTGGATCGTGTCGGCCTCGTCGACGTGGCCCGCCGGTGGGCCGGCCTGCTCCCCGTGCCGTCGTGACCCGCCCGCGCCGGGTGGCCGGCGGGCGGCCCGGGACGACGGTGCTGGGCGCGCTCGCCGTCGCCGTCCTCGTCCCGGTCGCGCTCGCCGCGTGCACGCCCGGCACCCCGCCGCCGGACCCGGACGCGGTGACGTCCGCACCGGCGCAGGCCCCGTCCCCCGATCCCGGCGCCACCACGGAGGACGGCGGCGCCGCGGACGACCCGAACGGCGACCGGAGCGGCGGCGCCGAGCCGACGGCCGTGCGCGTCCCCGTCGGGACGGCGACGGTCGAGATCGCCGTGCCCCCGCCGACGTCGGGCGGGGCGACGCCTCCCCGCGTCACGGCCGACGCCGAGGGCGCGTCCGACGTCACGCTCACCCTCGCGGGCGCCCCTGCCGTGGTCTCGGTGGAGGGCGGCTCGCTCGTGCGCCACCCGGACGGCACGCTCACCGTCCTGGACGACGGCGGCACACCCGTCGGCGGGCTCGGCGCCCCGCGCGTCGCGGGCCGGCACGGAGCGCCGGGCACGCCCGGCGCGGACGGCGCGGACGGCGCAAGCGGGGCGGCGAGCGGGACGGCCGACGGCGCGGACGCCGGCCCCGCGGCGAGCACCCCCGCGCCCGGGACCCCGCGCGTCCGGGTCGCGCTCGTCGACGCCCACCGCGCGGAGGTGACGCTCGTGGGGACCGCGGGGACGACGTCGGACGCGGACGACGCGGCGGGCGCTCCCGCCGGGGACGCGGACGGGACCGCGACGCCGGACGCCGCCGCGGCGTGGGACGTCGTCGTCCCGCTCGGCACGCGCGCTGTGCGGAGCACCGGCTGGGGCGAACGCGAGGGCGGCCGATCGCTCGCCGTCGACCCGACGGCGTGGGCCCGCGCCGCCGGGCAGGCGGGCCGTGAGCTCGTGTGGGCGCAGGTCGTCGCCGCCGAGCCGGAGGCCGACACCCCGACGATGCACGACCAGCTCGTGTGCCACGCCGTCGGCGCCCCGGACAAGGCGACGTGGAACCTCGAGCCCTGGCGGCCCGACGTCGGGCTGCTCGCCACGATGTCCGCGCGCTGCAACCCCGCCTGACCGCCGCCGTCGACCCGACTGCGGCCCGTGCACCGGCTCGGCCGCCGAGCACGACGCCCCTCCCCGTCGAGCACGAGGTTCCTGTCGGCACGCGCCTCGGAACGACACGAACCTCGTGCTCGGCGACCGGGACGGAGACCGAGACGGCAACGGCCCGGGCGGCGCGACGGCTGGTGGACGTCGTGCCGCCCGGGCCTGACCCTCGGCAGCGGTACCGCTCCGCCTGCGACGCCGAGGACGTTCCGGGGTGGCGCCGAGGACGGCGCCGGGGTGGTCAGCGGGCCTGCGGGCCGCCCTTCGCGGCCTTGCGCAGCGACTTCTCGCTCCGCGGCTCGTCGCCGCTCGCGCGCAGGCGCCGGTAGTAGTCGCGCGCCTCGTCCTGGCGCTCCTTCTCGATGCCCGTCGCGATCGTCGCGCGCAGGTGCTCGGGGCCGTAGCCCCAGGCGTCCACGAGGTCCTGCGCGTGCGGGCGCAGCCGGTCGATGAGGCGGTCCAGGTAGCTCGTCACCGTGCGCGCGCGCTGCGTCGAGAGGCGCCCGTTGAGCAGGTACCAGGCCAGGTGCCGCTCGACGAGGCTCAGGCCGAACAGGTCGCGCACCGTGGTGAGGACCTCGCGCGTGCCCGCGTCCTCGATCGTGCCGAGCGCCTGCGTGAACGCCTCCCAGCGCAGCAGCTCCGCGTGGGCGCGGGCCGCCTCGACGAGCTCGACCTGGTGGGCGTTGAACAGGTTCGTCGCCGTCTCCGGGTCGGCCTTCTGCGCCGGGCGCAGCGCCTGCGCGACGTCCGCGACCATCGTCTCGACCCGGTCGGTGAGCAGCGCGCGCTGCGTCTCGGGGTCGCGCAGGTGGCCGGCCGCACGGCGCGGGTCGCCGACGTCCGCGAGCGCCTGCGCGGCCCGCTTGAGCGGCGTGCGGTGCAGCGCCATGTCGCCCGCGCGCTCGACGACGACGCGCGCCATCTGGCCCGGGGTGATGCCCTTGAACTGCTTGCCGTAGTCGGCGAGCAGGCGCTTCGCGACGAGCTGGAGCAGCACGGTGTTGTCGCCCTCGAACGTCGCGTACACGTCGAGGTCCGCGCGCAGGCTCGTGATGCGGTTGGTCGTGAGGAACCCGGCCCCGCCGCACGCCTCGCGCGTCTCCTGGAGCACGTCGAGCGCGAACCGCGTGCTCGTCGCCTTGAGCGCGGCCGCCGTCGTCTCGAGGTCCTCGCGCTGCTCCGGGGTGTCCTCCTCGCCGGAGAACACCGAGTGGAACAGGTCGAGCAGGCGGTCGTGCGCGAAGTGGGCCGCGTAGGTCTCCGCGATGGGGACGATGAGGCGACGCTTGTGCGTGCCGTAGTCGAGGAGCACGACCTCCTCCGTCGGCGTCGCGCCCGTGAACTGGCGGCGCTCGTTCGCGTACCGCACCGCGATCGCGAGGCCGAGCTTCGCCGCGGTCACCGCGGCGCCGTCGAGCGACACGCGACCCTGGACGAGCGAGCCGAGCATCGTGAAGAAGCGGCGTCCGGGGCTGTCGATGGGGCTGGAGTACGTGCCGTCGGCGTCCACCGAGCCGTAGCGGGCGAGCAGGTCGGTGCGCGGGACCCGCACGTGGTCGAAGTGCAGGCGCCCGTTGTCGATGCCGTTGAGCCCGCCCTTCTGGCCGTCGTCCTCGCCGCCCACGCCGGGCAGGAAGGGCAGCCGGCCGAGCTCGTCGCGCTCGCCCGCGGTGTCGCGGATGGGCACGTAGAACGCGTGCACGCCGTGGTTGACGTTCTTCGTGATCAGCTGTGCGAACACGACGGCGGCGACGCCGTGCACGCCCGCGTTCCCGAGGTAGTCCTTCCACGCCCCGCGGAACGGGGTGTGGATGACGAACTCCTCGGTCTCCGGGTCGTACGTCGCCGTGGTGGCGATGCTCGCGACGTCGGACCCGTGGCCGATCTCCGTCATGGCGAACGCACCCGGCACCGAGAGGTCCATGGCGCCCGGCAGGAGGCGGTCCTGCTGCTCGGGCGTGCCCAGGTGCAGGATCGCCGAGCCGAACAGCCCCCACTGCACGCCCGCCTTGATCTGCAGCGACGGGTCGGCCGCGACGAGCTCCTCGAACCCGGCGAGGTTGCCGCCCGCGTCGTCCGCGCCGCCGAGGCGCTCCGGGTACCCGCGCCACACCTGGCCCTTGCCCACGAGCAGGTGCATCTGCTCCAGCACGCGCTCGCGGTGCTCCCGCAGGCTCAGGCCCTCGATGCGCTGGAACGCCTCCTCGCCCGCGGTCGCGCGCGCCGCCGCGCGCAGGTCGGCCCAGCGGCCGAGCAGGATCTTCTCGAGCGCGGCGACGTCGACGCGGGCGTCGCCCTGCGACGTCGGGCCCGCGTCGCCGGCGCTCGTCGTGCGCGGTGCGAGCGCGGGACGGTCGGACGTGGCGGTCATGGCTTCTCCTTGGGGTCTGAGGCGGTCGCCGGGTGCGGAGGGCGGACGGCGTCGGGGCGGGTCGTGCCCGGGTTGTGGGAGAGGACGCCGACGGGGCCGGCCCACAGCCACGCGGCGACGCGCTCGGTGAGCTGCTCGCGGTCGGGGACGTCGGCGCGGTCGCGGTGGGCGAGCCACCACTCGCCGGCGCCCCGGACGAACCCGACGGCGCCCGCGGCCCACGCCGCGGCGTCGGCCGGGGAGACGTCGGTGACCCGGGCGAAGGGCTCGGCGACGAGCTCGATCACCGAGTCGAGGAAGGCGGCGAGCGGGGCGCGGTCGGCGCCGCCCGCGCCCTGGGTGAGGCCGCTCGCCGCGAGCTGGGCGGCGGGCTCCTCCGTCCCCGCGACGGCGCTCGTCCGGGTGACGAAGTAGTACACGTTGGGCGAGCTCTCGATCATCTCGAGGTACACGCCGACCATCGCGCGCAGCGCGCGCTTGGGCGTCTCGGCGGCCTCGGCCGCCTGGGTCAGGGCGTCGTGCATCTGCCCCACGACGGCGGAGCCCAGGGCGACCTGGAGCCCGGTCTTGTCGTCGAAGTAGCGGTAGATGATCGACTTCGACGTGCCCGACGCCGCCGCGATCTCGTCCATGGAGACCCCGGGGCCTCCCCGGTGCACCGCCTTGCTGGCCGCCCGGATGAGCTCCGCGCGGCGCGCCGCCCGGTGCTCGTCCCAGCGGGTCGACCGGCCGTCGACCACGGCGGCCGGCTGCACCCGCCCTCGGGTGACCGGTCGCGCGTCGGCACCTGCGTTCACGTCGTCCTCCGTTGCGCCCGACCTCGATGTCGTCGGCACCTCGTCACGGGTGCCGTGCCGGGGCAGGGCACAGCCCTGTGACCCGACTCACGAAACCGAGAGTATCAGGTACTCTTGGTATTGGACACCAACCGGCCCTCTCCCCCGCCTCGCGCACGCCGTGCCGAGGCGCTCTCCCGGGTCGGCACCGAACGCAGCGCAGCGAGCACGGACAGGAAGTGAGGCACAGTGGCCACCAGCACCAGCCCCCGCCCGACCCCCGAGCAGTCCCCCCGGGAAGACGCCCCCGCGGGCGCTCCCCGCGACGCGTGGGTCGTGGGCGGGAACCGCATCCCGTTCGCCCGCGCCGGCAAGAAGTACGCGTCCGCGAGCAACCAGGAGATGTTCACCGCCGCGCTCGAGGGGCTCGTCGCGCGCTTCGGCCTCCAGGGCGAGCGGCTCGGGGAGGTCGTCGGCGGCGCCGTGCTCAAGCACTCCCGCGACTTCAACCTCGTGCGCGAGTCGGTGCTCGGGTCGTCGCTCTCCCCGCAGACCCCGGCCTACGACCTCCAGCAGGCGTGCGCGACCGGCCTGGAGGCGACCATCGCCGTCGCGAACAAGATCCGTCTCGGCCAGGTCGAGTCGGGCGTCGCGGGCGGCTCAGACACCGTGTCCGACGCCCCCATCGCCGTGAGCGAGGGCCTGCGTCGGGCGCTGCTCGAGGCGAGCCACGCCAAGACCTTCGGCCAGCGCGTCAAGGCGTTCGCGAAGGTCCGCCCCGCCGACCTCGCGCCCCTCACGCCCGCCACCGACGAGCCGCGCACCGGCCTGTCGATGGGCGAGCACCAGGCGATCACGACGGCCCGCTGGGACATCTCGCGCGAGGCGCAGGACGAGCTCGCGCTCGCGAGCCACGAGCACCTCGCGGCCGCGTGGGACGCCGGGTTCTTCGACGACCTCGTCACCCCGTTCCGCGGGCTCGTGCGCGACGACAACCTGCGCGCCGACTCGTCGCTCGAGAAGCTCGCCGCGCTCAAGCCGGTGTACGGCAAGCGTCTGGAAGGCGTCACCCCGACCATGACGGCGGGCAACTCGACCCCGCTCACCGACGGCGCGTCGACCGTCCTCCTCGCCTCGGCCGAGTGGGCGCGCGAGCGCGACCTGCCGCTCCTCGCGCGCGTCGTCGACGCGGAGACCGCCGCCGTCGACTTCGTGCACGGCCACGAGGGCCTGCTCATGGCCCCCGCGCACGCGGTCCCCCGCCTGCTCGCCCGCAACGGGCTCGCGCTCGGCGACTTCGACCTCTACGAGATTCACGAGGCGTTCGCGTCGACCGTGCTCACGACGCTCAGGGCCTGGGAGGACGACGAGTACTGCCGCACCGAGCTCGGGCTCGACGGCGCGCTCGGCTCGATCGACCGCTCGCGGCTCAACGTCAACGGCTCCTCGCTCGCCGCGGGCCACCCGTTCGCCGCGACCGGCGGGCGCATCGTCGCGACGGCGGCCAAGCTCCTCGCGCAGCGCACCGCCGAGACCGGGGCGCCCGCGCGTGCGCTGATCTCCGTGTGCGCCGCGGGGGGCCTCGGCGTCGCCGCGATCCTCGAGTCCGTCCCCGCGACCGACGCCGCCTGACGCCCCGACGACCGAGAGGAACCCCCGTGACCGACTCCTACGTCCAGGCCGTCAACTCCGGCTTCACGAAGACGCTCGCCAAGAAGCTCGGCCTCCCGCGCCCCGCGGTCCTGCGCCGCTTCCGCGCGGGCGACCCGCTCACCGTCGGGCCCGTGCTCGTGCTCGGCGGCACGCCGGGCGTGCGCGACGACGCCGACCTCGTCGCCGAGGCCCTGCTCGGCTGGGACCTCGACGTCCGCCAGACCCCGGACGACACGACCCGCTGGGGCGCGGTCGTCGTCGTGCTCAGCGGGATCGAGCGGCCGCAGGACGCGTCCGCGCCCGTCATGGCGCTCTCGGCGACGCTCCGCCGCCTCGCGCCCAACGGCCGCGTCGTGACGATCTCGCGCGCGCCCGCCGACACCGACTCCCCCGAGCTCGCCGCCGCCCGCGAGGGCGTCGACGGGTTCCTGCGGTCCGTCGCCAAGGAGCTGCGCTACGGCGCGACCGCCAACGGCATCCAGGTGACCGACGACGCCCCTGTCGACAGCCCGAGCGTCCTCGCGACCCTCCGCTTCTTCCTGTCCGCCAAGTCCGCGTTCGTCGACGGCCAGCTCCTCCGGGTGGGCCCGAGCGCGACCGAGGGCGCCGCCGGCAGCACCTCCACCGACCTCGACCAGCCGCTCGCCGGCAAGGTCGCTGTCGTCACGGGCGCGGCCCGCGGCATCGGGGCGCAGGTCGCCCGGACGCTCGCGCGCGACGGCGCGAAGGTCGTCGTGGTCGACGTGCCCGCGGCGGGCGAGGCGCTCGCCCGGGTGGCGAACGAGATCAAGGGCACGGCGCTGCAGCTCGACGTGACCGCCGACGACGCGGGCGCCCGGATCCTCGAGCACGCGCGCGCACGGCACGGCGGGCTCGACGTCCTCGTGCACAACGCCGGCATCCTCCGCGACAAGCTGCTCGCCAACATGTCGCCCGACAAGTGGGACGCGGTGGTCGCGGTGAACCTCGCCGCGCAGCTGCGGATCACGGAGTACCTGCTCGGCGCGAACGGGTTCTCCTCCGCGCCGCGCGTCGTGTCGCTCGCCTCGACGAGCGGGATCGCGGGCAACCGGGGCCAGGCGAACTACGCGTTCTCCAAGGCGGGCGTCATCGGGCACACGCGCGCGTTCGCCCGCCTGCTCGCGGCGCCGGGCGGTCCGGGCGGGACGGCGAACGCCGTCGCGCCGGGCTTCATCGAGACGGACATGACGGCGTCGATCCCGTTCGTGCAGCGCGAGGTCGCGCGCCGCGTCGCGTCGCTCCAGCAGGGCGGCCAGCCCGTGGACGTCGCCGAGGCGATCGCGTTCCTCGCGTCGCCCGCGGCCGGGGGCGTCAACGGGCAGGTGCTGCGCGTGTGCGGCCAGAACGTGGTGGGCCGGTGACGGCGCCCGCGGGCGCCCCGGCGCGCGTCGAGACGCTGCCCGCCGTCCCGGGTCTGGGCGGCCTGTACGTGCGCGGGCTCGCGGCGTCGGGCCGGATCGCGGCGGCGCACCGGCTGCCCGTCCGGGGCGGCCGGACGGAGCTGACGCTCCCGGACGTCACCTACCGGGCCGCGGCCGTCCCGACGGGCGACGACGCGGCGCCGGGCCACGTCGGCAGCGCCGCACACCTCGCGCGGTACGCGCGGCTCGTGGGCGAGGCGCCGTCGGACGTCCTGCCCGCCGGGTACCTGCACGTGCTGGGGTTCCCGCTCGCGACGGCCGTCATGGTGCGGGCCGACTTCCCGCTCCCGCTGCTCGGCATGGTGCACCTCGCGAACTCGGTGTCCGTGCTGCGCCCGGTGCGGCTCGGGGACGCGCTCGAGGTCCGCGCGTGGGCGCAGGACCTGCGCCCGCACCGTCGCGGAGTCCAGGTGGACCTCGTCACGGAGGTCTCGGTGCTGCGCACGGACGACGAGCGCGCCGCCGGCAGCGGGCTGGCCGCGACGACGCTCGCCTACCGGGGCGTCTCGACGTACCTCGCGAAGGGCGCCTCCCTCCCGGGCGGCCCCGCCCCGGCCGACGCCGACGGCCCGGCCGCGTTCGTCCCACCCCTGCCCACCGCGCGGTGGAGGCTCGGGGCGGGGACCGGCCGCGCGTACGCGGCGGTGTCCGGCGACCGCAACCCGATCCACACCTCGGCGCTGGGCGCCAAGGCGTTCGGGTTCCCGCGGGCCATCGCGCACGGCATGTACACCGCGGCGCGGGCGCTCGCCGAGGCGGGCCCCGGTCGCGGCGACGCCTACGACTGGACCGTCGCGTTCGCCAAGCCGGTGCTGCTGCCCGGCACGGTCGACGTCGCGCTGCGCCCGGCGGGCGACGTGCCCGCCGAGGTGCGGGACGCCGTCGGGCAGGTCGCGGCGGCCGTGCCCGACGGCGCGGGCGACCCGGGCACGGGCGTCACCTACCAGGCGTGGGACGGCAAGGGCCGCCTCCACCTCGCGGGCCGCGTCACCCCCCGCCCCTGACCCTCGCCGCCGAGCACGGGGTCGATGTCGTTCTCGAGCGCATGACGACACCTACCCCGTGCTCGACGCCACGCAGGCTCGTGCTCGGCGTGCCGGTCCGTCAGGGCAGGCGGGCGAGCAGGCCGTCGCGGACGGTCGGCCACTCGTCGCGGAGGACCGAGAAGTAGGCGGTGTCCTGGCGGGAGCCGTCGGGCGCCACGCGGTGGCTGCGCAGGACGCCCTCCGGCACCGCGCCCAGGCGCCGGATCGCCCCGATGGACCGGCTGTTGCGGGCGTCGGCGCGGAGCGCGACGCGCGCGACCCCGAGGTCCTCGAACGCGTGCTGCAGCAGGAGGTACTTGCACGCCGGGTTCGTCGTACCGCCCCACCACTTGCGCGCGTAGAACGTGGACCCGAGCTCGACCCGGCCCTGGGACGGGACCCACTCGTAGAGCGACGTCGAGCCACGGACCACGGCGTCGGCGGTCGCGCCGTCCGCACCGGGTGCACCGGGAGCGCTGGGAGCACCGAGGACCGCGAACGCGAGCCGGCCCGGCGCGGCGACCGCGTCGCGCACGTAGCCCTCCATCGCCTCCGTGCCGCGCGGGACGGCGCTGGACATGCCCGCCCAGATGCCGTCGTCGACGAGGGCGCCGAGCGCCGGCGCGTGGGTCGCGGCGAGCGGTTCGAGGCGGACGCCGAAGCCTTCGAGGACGGTGTCGTGCTGCACCCGAACATCCCACCACACCACCGGTGCCCCGACCGCGTGCGAAGCCGGCCGACCGTGGTTACGGTCGAGAGGTACCGACGAGAGGAGCACCCATGGGACTCGGAGACAAGGCCAAGCACGCCGCCGAAGAGGCGGGTGGCAAGCTCAAGGAAGGCGCGGGCAAGCTCACGGACAACGAGCGGCTCGAGGCCGAGGGCCAGGCTGACCAGGCCAAGGCCAACGTCAAGCAGGCGGGCGACGACGTCAAGGACGCGTTCGACCGCTGACGTGCTCCCGTTCTGCTCACGAGGGCTCCGCTCCGGCGGGGCCCTCGTGGCGTCTCCGGGACCGTTCGACCGGGACGCGACGACCGGGATGCGACGACCAGGACACGACGACCGGGAGCCGCGACGGTCAGGATGCGGCGAGCGGCCGGACGTCGGCCGACGGCGCCGGGGCGAGCACCGGCACGACGCGTGGGGCGGTGATCCGCGCGAGGAGGCCCACCTCGACCCCGGGCCACTCGGGCGCGAGGATCGAGAACAGCACGGAGTCGGCGCGCGTCCCGTCGGGCGCGGTGCGGTGGCCGCGCATGACGCCCTCCTCGTGGGCGCCGAGACGGCGCATGGCCCCGAGCGAGCGCGCGTTGCGCGTGTCGACGCGGAAGCCGACCCGGTGCACGTCCCACGTCTCGAACGCGTGGCGCAGCAGGAGCCACTTCGTCACGGGGTTGACGAGGCTCCCCCACGTGGTGCGCGCGTAGAACGTGCGGCCCACCTCGACGCGGCGGTCGACGAGCGACAGGTCCCGGAACGCGGTGCTGCCGAGCACGGCGCCGGGCGCGCCGTCGGGGTCGACGGCGCGCACGACGAAGCCGGTGAGGTCCGGGGCCGCGCGGGTCGCGGCCACGAGATCGGCCATCCCCGCGACCCCGTAGGGCAGGGGGATGCTCATCCCTGACCACATCGCCTCGTCGACGAGGCCGGCCAGCGTCTCAGCGTGCTCCAGGGCCAACGGTTCCAGCCGGAAACCGTGCCCCGAGAGGACGACGTCGTGCAGCACAGCGCATATCAGAGCAC
Organism: Cellulosimicrobium sp. AB352; assembly: GCF_049538415.1. Classification (NCBI taxonomy): domain Bacteria; kingdom Bacillati; phylum Actinomycetota; class Actinomycetes; order Micrococcales; family Promicromonosporaceae; genus Cellulosimicrobium; species Cellulosimicrobium sp. AB352. The sequence goes on from NZ_JBMVFX010000012.1 coordinate 45,278, forward strand.
ACGCGGAACACCGCGCCAAGAGGGTCCGGCGACGCGGTGGACAACGCTCGGCGACGGTCCGGTGAACGGGCTCCGCCGTCGGCCGCCGACGCCGGTCAGACGGCCGGCCCGCAGCCCGCCGCGTCGGCGAGGAAGCCCGCCGCCGCGGTCGCGAAGAGCCCCTCCAGGCCGGACCCCGCGGGGACCGGGCGGGGGTCGTCCACGACGGCCCAGCAGCCGTCGACGACCTCGTACCGGGTGGTCGGTCCCTGCTCGACGTACGCGCGCACGGCCTCGACGAGGCGCACGACGTCCGCGCCCGTCGTCCCGACGCCCACCGAGGCGCGGATCGCGCCCGCGTCGTAGCCGAGGCGCGCGAGCAGCGGGTGCGCGCAGAACCGGCCGTCGCGCACGCCGATGCCGTGCTCGGCCGAGAGGTAGGCGGCGACGAGGCCCGGGTCGTGGCCCTCGACGGCGAACGTCACGACGCCGACCGGGTCGACGGCGTCGTCCCACACGCGCACCACCCGGACGCCCGGGACGGCCTCCAGGCCCGCGACGAGGGCCGCGCGGAGCGCCGCCTCGTGCGCGTGCAGGTCGGCCGGGTCGAGCGCGGCGAGCGCGTCGCACGCCGCCGCGAGCGCCGCGGCGCCCACCACGTTCGGCGAGCCGGCCTCGTGGCGCGCGGGCGCCGTCTGCCACTCCGTCCCGGTCACCGCGACCTGGCGCACGGCGCCGCCGCCCGCGAGGTAGGGGGTGCCCGCGTCGAGCCAGTCGCGCCGCCCGACGAGCGCCCCCGCGCCGAACGGCGCGTAGGTCTTGTGCCCGGAGAACGCGACGTAGTCGACGCCCGACGCGGCGAGCGAGAACCCGCGGTGCGGGACGAGCTGCGCGCCGTCGAGCACGACCCGCGCCCCGGCGTCGTGCGCGGCGCGGACGACCTCGGCGACGGGCAGGGACTCGCCCGTGACGTTGGAGGCGCCGGTCACGGCGACGACCGCGTACGGGAAGCGCGCGAGCTCGGTGCGCAGGCCCGAGAGCGTCTCCGCGACGGACGCGCCGCCCGCGAGGACCGTCGCGCCGCCGGCGCGCTGCCACGGCAGCAGGTTCGCGTGGTGCTCGACGTCGAGGACGAGCACGCGCCCGGGCGTGCCGTCCGGGTTCGCCGGGACGCAGCCCGCGAGCAGGTTGAGCGAGTCGGTCGTGTTGCGCGTGACAACCGTGACGTCGTCCTCGCGTGCGCCGACGAACGCGCCGATCGTCCGGCGCGACGCCTCGTAGAGCGCCGTGGAGACCTGCGACAGGTAGCCCGCGCCGCGGTGCACGCTCGCGTAGAGCGGCAGCACCTCGGTCACGCGGTCGGCCACCGAGCGCAGCGCCGGGGCCGACGCCGCGACGTCGAGGTTCGCGTACGGCACGCTGCGGCCGTCGACGAGCGGGACGAGCGTGTCCCCGCCGACGACGGGCAGGAGCGCGGGCGCGTCGGCGAGCGCCGCGAGGTCAGGGGCCGGGGCGTCGGTGGGACACGAGACGTCCGCGAGAGCAGTCATGGCACAGTCCTCCAGGGTCGTCCGGGGAGAACCTCCCCGCGCTTGCCGCCCGCCGGTCGGCGTGCGGCCTGGTCGTCACCCGGGGCACCCCGCCGCGAGAGGAGGGTTGCCGGCCAGCAAACCGGGGTTTCGCGCTGGCACTCATGACCTGCGGACCAGGATGTCCGCGCGGACGGTGACGTGTCAACCGGTGGTCACGGCGTCTCGGATGGCGGGACGCGGCGCTCCGCGTCATAAGCCCGCGCGTCGGAGCCACGCGGCGTCGGGCACCTCCACCCCGGGCCGCTCCCCGAGACGGGCGTTCCGCACGTCGGACGCGTGGCGTACGATCCGAGCCAACCATCCGGAGCGGCCGAGTGACGTGGCACGTCGACGCCGCAGCAACCCCCCGGACCGCCTCGGCGGCCGGGCGCAGGGTGCTACTGCCACGATCGATGGAGGAGGACTCTCATGAGCGACCAGTCCCAGCAGGCGTCGGCACCCCGGCCGGCACCCCCCGAGGCACGTCCCGCCGTCGGCTACGCCGGCGACCTCACCCCGCAGCAGGCGTGGGACCTGCTCGCCCACGACGAGCGCGCCGTGCTCGTGGACGTCCGCACCGAGGGCGAGTGGCGCACCATCGGCGTGCCCGACGCCACGGAGCTCGGCCGCGACGTCCTGTTCGACGAGTGGGTGACCCCGGCGGGCCCCAACCCGCGGTTCCTCGACCGGCTCGTCGAGGCAGGTCTGACGCCCGGCGACGAGCGTCCCGTCGTGTTCCTGTGCCGCTCGGGCCAGCGGTCGATCGGCGCGGCGCGCGCGGCCACGGCTGCCGGGCTCGGGCCGTCGTACAACGTGCTCGAGGGCTTCGAGGGCGCCCAGGGGTTCTCGGGCCTGCGGGACGTCGAGGGCTGGAAGGTCCGCGGGCTGCCCACCACGACGTTCGACGAGGCCACCCGGTGAGCGCGGTCGTGCCCGGGAGCGTGCCCGGCGGCTCCGGCCGCAAGCCCCTGCCCGCGAGCGCCCGCCCCGCGACGCTCGCCGTGCGCGGCGGCCACGCGCGCACCGAGTTCCAGGAGACGTCCGAGGCGCTGTTCCTCACGCAGGGCTACACGTACGACCGTGCGGCCGACGCCGAGGCCGCGTTCAAGGGAGAGCTCGACCGGTTCGTCTACTCGCGCTACGGCAACCCGACCGTGCACACGTTCGAGGAGCGCCTGCGCCTCCTGGAGGGCGCGGAGGCGTGCTACGCGACGGCGTCCGGCATGTCCGCCGTGTTCACGGCGCTCGCCGCGCTGGTGCGGTCCGGGTCGCGCATCGTCGCGGCGCGCGCGCTGTTCGGGTCGAGCCTCGTCATCTTCGACGAGATCTTCGCGAAGTGGGGAGTGCGGACGGACTACGTCGACGGCCACGTGCTGTCGCAGTGGGAGGAGGCGCTGTCCACCCCCGCGGACGTCGTGTTCTTCGAGACGCCGTCCAACCCCATGCAGGACATCGTCGACGCGCGGCGCGTGAGCGAGCTCGCGCACGCCGCCGGCGCGGTCGTCGTGCTCGACAACGTGTTCGCGACGCCGCTGCTGCAGCGGCCGCTCGAGCTCGGGGCCGACGTCGTCGTCTACTCGGCGACCAAGCACATCGACGGGCAGGGCCGCGTGCTCGGCGGCGCGATCCTCGGGACGGAGGAGTACGTCACCGGCCCGGTGCAGACGTTCATCCGCAACACCGGGCCGTCGCTCTCGGCGTTCAACGCGTGGGTGCTGCTCAAGGGCCTCGAGACGCTGCCCGTGCGCGTCGCCGCGCAGAACGCCGCCGCGGCACAGGTCGCGGAGGCGCTGGAGCAGCTCCCCGGGATCGGCCGCGTGCGCTACCCGTTCCTCGCGTCGCACCCGCAGCGCGAGCTCGCGCGGTCGCAGCAGAGCGGCGGCGGGACCGTCGTGACGTTCGACCTCGCCGTGCCCGAGGGCACCGACCCCGAGACGGCGAAGAAGCGTGCGTTCACATTCCTCGACGCGCTCCAGGTCGTCGACATCTCGAACAACCTCGGCGACGCGAAGTCCCTCGTCACGCACCCGGCCACCACGACCCACCGCAAGCTCGGCCCCGAGGGCCGCGCCGCCGTCGGGATCGCGGAGACGACCGTGCGCCTGTCGGTGGGCCTGGAAGACCCGCAAGACATCATCGAGGACGTCGCCCAGGCGCTGAACTCCTGACCCCCGCCTCCCGCCGAGCAGGCGGTATCGGTTCGTCCCGGCGCCGGGACGAACCACGACCGCCTGCTCGGCGGGCAGAAGGGGCGTGGTCGACCCGGGTAAGTCGCTCTAGCCTGACCCGGGTGACCGCCTACGTCCGCCCGCCGATCCTCCGCCAGGTGTTCCACGACGCCGACGGGGTGCCGTTCGAGTACGGCAGGCGCTGGGACCATCTCGACGGGCCGCCCGAGGACACGTACTCCGTGGACTCCCACCCGGAGCGGTTCGCGCCGCTCGCCGGCGTCGCCGACGCGCTCGTGCGGCACCTCGCGGCGACGTACGCCGTCACGGTCGAGGACGTCGACCTGCGCGGCGTCGACCTGGCGTCGCACACCGCGGTCGGGCCCGCGCACCCCGTGCTCGCGGGGGTCCGGAACGTCGGTCCGGACGCCGTGCGGGCGGTGCGCGTCACGCCCGCGTCCGACGACGCCGCGGCGCTGGCCCTCGTCGTGACGGACTACCCGGGAGTCGTGGTGCGCGCCGGGGTGCTGCACGAGGACACGTTCCCGTCGTGCGGGTGCGACGCGTGCGACGACACGGCGGCGGGCGCAGCAGAGGCGCTCGAGGACCTCGTGCTGGGGGTGGCGGCGGGCCGGTTCTCGGAGGCTGTGCGGCGGGCGCTCCCCGGTCGTCACGAGTGGTGGGTGGCGCACCGCCTCGACGAGCCCGACGGCGGGTACTCCGCGGGCGAGGGCCGCACCCGGCTGGCGCGCGGCGTCGGGCAGCAGGCAAGACGGCGCCTCGCCACCCTGCCGGGCGGGCTCTGGCAGCCCTGGCCCGCCGCGGACTGAAACCCTCGCGCCGCGAAGGCGGACTCGCGTCGTCCGGGGACCGGAACGGGCCGCCACCGCGCGCTCGGCGGCCGGGCGCGCCTGATCGAAAGACGTGGCTCGTCGCCCGGGGTGCGGCCTACGGTCGTCGGGTGCCCGACGCCGTCTTCGACGACCCCCGCCTCGCCGCTCTCTACGACCCGCTCGCCCCGGACCGGTCCGACCTCGACGCCTACGTCGCGATCGTCGACGAGCTGGGCGCGCGCCGAGTGCTCGACGTCGGGTGCGGCACCGGGACGTTCGCGTGCCTGCTCGCGCAGCGCGGCGTCGAGGTGGTGGGCCTCGACCCGGCGGGTGCGTCGCTCGACGTCGCCCGCACGAAGCCGGGCGCCGAGCGCGTGCGCTGGCTGCACGGCGACGCGACGACCCTCCCCCCGCTCCAGGTCGACCTCGCGACGATGACGGCGAACGTCGCCCAGGTGTTCCTCACCGACGACGCGTGGGCCGCGACGCTGCGGGGCGTCCACGACGCGCTCGTGCCGGGCGGGTGGCTGGTGCTCGAGACCCGTGTCCCCGCCCGTCGGGCCTGGGAGGGGTGGGTCCGCGAGGCGACGGTCACGCGCGTGGAGGTGCCCGACGTCGGCCCGGTCGAGTCCTGGACCGACCTCACCGACGTGTCGCTCCCCTTCGTGTCCTTCCACGACACGACCGTGCTGCCCGACGGCACCACGCTCCACTCCGACTCGACGCTGCGCTTCCGGGAGTGCGAGGAGGTCGAGACGTCGCTCGTGGCGTGCGGGTTCGAGGTCGTGGACGTCCGGGACGCACCCGACCGCACGGGTCGCGAGTGGGTCTTCGTGGCACGGCGCGGCTGAGCCGCGCGAAGCGCTCTCGCGTCAACCGCGACGGTCGCCCAGCACGACGACGTCCTCCGGGCGGCCGCCCGACCGTGCGGTGTGCGACCGGACCGCGTCCAGCTCGTGCGGCAGCAGGAGGAAGCTCACCGACGTCCCGGTGTCGTTCACGTCCCAGAGCAGCGTCCCGTCCTCGTCGAAGCCCGAGCCGCAGATCGTGAAGGGGGCGACGGCGAGGGCGAGGTCGAGCTCGCGGTCGTCGCGCGGGTCGAGCTCGAGCGAGATCGGGGGCTCCCACCCGAAGCGCCGGGCGAGGCGTCCGCGTCGTGCGCGGCGCAGCTCGTCCAAGGCGTGCACCGCGTCCGTCGCGTCCGGTGGCCACGGCTCGTCGGAGTACACGTCAACCTGGAGCCGTGCCACCCGGTCGCGCAGCGCCAGGAGCGCGCCGCGGCACGCGGCCGCGACGGTGCCCGCCGCGGCGCCGTCGGCGATCGTGCACAGCACGGCCGTCGTCCTCGGCTGCCGCATCGGGCCTCCCTCGGGTGCAGGTTCCGCCGCGGCCTCCGCGCGCGTGCGGTGCGGACAACGTAGTCCCCGGGCCGCCTGTGGACGGCGGTTCGACGGTGTGGGTCGCACCTCGTAGATTCCTCGTAGCGCACGGCCACGGGCCGGGCACATGATCACGCCACCACCACCGACAGGGGTCCTCTTGCTGCACGTGCACCGCTCCGAGCGTGCCGAGGCGCTCGTGGCGCCGCTCGCCGCCGTGCTCGCGGAGGTCCCGGCGGACCCGTTCACACCGGACGTCGTGGCGGTCCCGACGCGCGGGGTGGAGCGGTGGCTCGCGCAGCGGCTCTCGCACCACCTGGGCGCGGGCGAGACGGCGGGGATCTGCGCGAACGTGGACTTCCGGGGCCCGCGGCGGCTCGTCGAGCAGGTCGTGGCCGACCTCACGGACCTCGACCCCGACGACGACCTGTGGCGGCCCGAGCGGCTCGCGTGGTCGGTGCTCGAGGTGCTCGACGCGCACCTCGCCGAACCGTGGGCGGCGCCGCTCGCGCGCTACGTCGGCGACCCGGGCGACGAGGTGCGGCGGGGCCGGCGGCTCACGCTCGCGCGGCGGCTCGCGGACCTCCTGGTCGACTACGCCCGGCAGCGGCCCGAGGTCGTGCTCGCGTGGTCGGCCCCGGTCACGCGGACCGAGGTCGCCCCGGAGGACCTCGCGTGGCAGCCCGAGCTGTGGCGCCGCCTGGTGGAGCGCGTCCCGGCGACGGACCCGGCGCGGCGCGTGACCGAGGCGGTCGCGGCGCTGCGTGCGGACCCGGCGGCCGTCGACCTGCCGCCGCGGTTGTCCGTGTTCGGGCCCACGCGGCTCCCCGAGGACGAGCTCCGGGTCCTGCGCGCGCTCGCCGAGCACCGCGACGTCCACCTGTGGCTCGTGCACCCCTCGCCGGCGCTGTGGGCGACGGTCGCCGCGTCCGCCGGCGACCCCTCCACGAGCGGCGCAGAGCCGGGCTCGGACCACGCGGGCGCGCCCGTCCGGCGTCGCGCGGACCTGCCGACGTTCGCGCGCCACCCGTTCCTCGCGTCCACAGGCCGGGACACGGTCGAGCTGCAGCTCCGGCTGGCCGCGGGCGAGGCGCGCGAGACCCACCACGCGGCCGCGCCCCCGCCACCGACCCTGCTCGGCGCGCTGCAGTCCGCGCTGCGGGCCGACGCACCGGACGGCGCCCACGTACTGGACCCGGCGGACCGCTCCGTGCAGGTGCTCGCGTGCCACGGGCGCGCCCGGCAGGTCGAGGTGCTGCGCGAGACGCTCGTCGGTCTGTTCTCCGCCGACCCGACGCTCCAGGCGCGCGACGTGATCGTCCTGTGCCCCGACGTCGAGACGTTCGCGCCGCTCGTCACCGCGACCTTCGGCGCCGTCCCCGAGCTCGGCGACGACGCGCACCCGGGCCAGCGGCTGCGGGTCAGCCTCGCGGACCGCGGCGCCGGGACCACCAACCCCGTGCTCGCGCTGCTGGCCACTCTGCTGCGCCTCGCCGACGGCCGCGTCACGGCGTCCGAGGTGCTCGACCTCGCGGCGAGCGGCCCGGTCCGCCGCCGGTTCCGCTTCTCCGACGACGACGTCGACCGCCTGCGGCAGTGGGCCGTCGAGGCGGGGGTGCACTGGGGCGAGGACGGCGAGCGGCGTGCCCGCTTCGGGATCGACGGACACGTGCGGCAGGGCACGTGGGACGCGGCGCTCGACCGCATCCTGCTCGGGGCCGCGATGGCCGACGAGGACGCCCGGTTCGTCGGGCCCGCGCTCCCGCTGGACGACGTCGGCTCGACGGACGTGGACCTCGCGGGCCGGCTCGCGGAGCTCGTCGCGCGGCTCACGGAGATCCTGCGCGGCCTCGACGGCGTGCACCCGCTCGCGCACTGGCTCGACACCCTCGACCGCGCGCTCACGCTCCTGGCGGAGGCGCCGCCGACGGAGGCGTGGCAGATCGGCTCCGCACGCCGCGTGCTGGGCGACGTGCGGGCGGCGGGTGCCGCGCACGGCGGCGTCGCGCTGCGGCTCGCGGACGTGCGGGCGCTGCTCGACGACCGCCTGGCCGGGCGCCCGACGCGCGCCGGGTTCCGCACGGGCGCGCTCACCGTGTGCTCGCTCGAGCCGATGCGCTCGGTGCCGCACCGGGTCGTGTGCCTCCTCGGGCTCGACGACGGCGTGTTCCCCCGCACCGCCGCGCCCGCGGGCGACGACCTGCTCGCCCGGCACCCCGAGATCGGCGAGCGCGACGCGCGCAGCGAGGACCGGCAGATCTTCCTCGACGCCGTCGCCGCGGCGGGCGACCACCTCGTCGTCGTGCACACGGGGGCCGACGAGCGCACCGGGGCGCCGCGCCCGCCCGCGGTCCCCGTGGCGGAGCTGCTCGACGCGCTGGACCGGGTGGCCACCACGGCCGACGGGCGCCCCGCGCGCGAGCACGTCGTCGTGCAGCACCCGCTCCAGACGGTCGACGAGCGGAACTTCACGCCGGGCGCGCTCGGCGTCCCCGGACCGTTCAGCCACGACGACGCCGCGTTCGCCGGGGCCCGCCAGGCGCGCCAGAAGCGTGAGCCGGTCGGGGCCCTCGTCGGCGCACCGCTCTCGCTGCCGACCGGTGCCGCCGTCGGCTCCGTAGAAGGACCGGGGTCGCCCATGGCGACCGGGGGCCGCGCGGACGTCGAGCTCGACGACCTGGTCCGCCTGCTCGAGAACGCACCCCGCTGGTTCGCGCAGCACACGCTCGACGTGGGTCTCGTGCTGGAGGAGGAGGACGTCGAGGACCGGCTGCCCCTCTCCCTCACGGGGCTGGCGGGCTGGGGCGTGGGCGACCGCGTGCTGCGGGCCGCGCTCGCGGGCGTCGACCCGAACCGCGCGATGCAGGCCGAGTGGCGCCGCGGCCAGGTCCCGCCGCGCGAGCTCGGCCGGTCGGCGCTCCAGGAGGTCGTCCGGGCTGTGGGGCCGCTCCGGGTCGCGGCCGTCGAGGCCGCGCGCGAGGCCGACGTCGCGGCCGGTCGTCCCGTGAGCCAGGACGTGCTGAGCTCTGCCGAGACGGTCGACGTGCGAGCGACCCTCCCGGACGGCGGCACGCTCGTCGGCAGCGTGCCGGGCGTGCACGGCGCGCGCGTGGTGCGCACGGAGTACTCGCGGCTCGGGCCGAAGCACCGGCTGCGCGCCTGGGTGCAGGCGCTCGCGCTGCGCGTGAGCGCCCCGGACCGCCCGTGGGACGCCGTCGCGATCGGCCGGTCCCCCCGCGGGCCGGGGGTCGCGTGGTCGACGCTCACGCCGCCCGACCGCGACACGGCGGCCGCCGTGCTGGCCGACCTCGTGGCCCTGCGCGACGAGGCCGCCCGCGAGCCCCTGCCGCTGCTCCCCGAGGTCGCGCTCCGCTACGCCGAGGAGCGGCGCACCACCGACGCGCGCGACGCCCTGATGCGCGCCGGGTGGGCGTGGAACAAGGGCTTCGAGCGCAAGGACCCGTACGTCGTGCTCGCGTGGGGCCAGGACCCGGCGCTCCCCGACCTCGCGGGCCACGCGACGACGGCCGACCTGGGCCGCTTCCCCGACGACCCGACCCGCCTCGGCGCGCTCGCGCGCCGCGTGTGGGACCCCCTGCTGGAGCACGAGCTGCGAGGTGCGCGATGAGCGGCCCGACGTCCGCACCCGCCACGCCCGCCGCGGCGTCCGGACCCGCGGTGCCCGGACCCGTCGCGGGGAGCCCGCGGCGCTTCGACCCGTTCGGCGACCTGCCGCGCGGGACGGTCGTGCTCGAGGCGAGCGCCGGCACGGGCAAGACGCACACCATCGCGACCCTCACGACGCGCTACGTCGCCGAGGGCGTGGCGGCGCTGCCCGAGATCATGCTCGTGACGTTCGGCCGGGCCGCGACGTCGGAGCTGCGCGACCGCGTGCGCGAGCGCCTCGTCGCGACCGAGCGCACGCTGCGCGGCCCCGACCCGGCACACAGCACCGACGAGTTCGTCCGGTTCCTCGCCGCGGTCGACGCCGACGAGCTCGCCCGCCGTCGCGAGCGCTTGCGCGTCGCGCTGTCCCAGCTCGACGCCGCGACCATCACGACGACGCACGGGTTCTGCCAGCAGATGCTCACCGCGCTCGGGACGGCGGCCGACGTCGACCTCGCGACGAGCTTCCTGCCCGACGTGGCCGACCTCGTCGAGGAGGTCACGGACGACCTGTACGTGCGGCGGTTCGCCGACCAGAGCGAGCCGATCCTCTCGCCGCGCGACGTGCGCGCGGTCGCCCGCGCGGCGGTGAGCGACCACGGGGCGGTGGTCGCGCCGTCGGACGCGGCCGAGGGCTCGGTGGCCGCGGCGCGGTACGAGGTCGCCGTCGCCGCCCGCCGCGAGGTGGAGGCGCGCAAGCGCGCGATGCACCTGCTCGACTACGACGACCTCCTCGTCCTGCTGCGACGCGCCCTCACCGACCCGGAGCACGGTGCGACGGCGACGCAGCGCGTCCGGTCGAGGTTCCGCGTCGTCATGGTGGACGAGTTCCAGGACACGGACCCCGAGCAGTGGGCGATCCTGCGCACCGCGTTCCACGGGCGGCCCGACGAGAACAGCGCGCTCGTCCTCATCGGGGACCCCAAGCAGGCGATCTACGCGTTCCGCGGCGCGGACGTCGTGACGTACCTGCAGGCCGTCGAGGACGCGACGGACACCGCGACGCTCAGCACGAGCTGGCGCAGCGACGGCCCGCTCCTCGCAGGCCTGCACGCGCTGCTCGGCGAGACGGCGCTCGGCGACCCGCGCATCGTCGTGCGGCCGGTCGACGCGGCGCACCCCGAGGCGCGGTTCTCCGGCGGCGCGCCGGTGCGGCTGCGGCAGGTGACGCGTCGCGCCTACCGGCTGGGCGCCTCGTCGGCGCCGTCGGCCCCGGACGCGCGCGGCCTGCTCGCGAAGGACGTCGCGGCCGACGTCGCGAGCCGCCTCGGCACCGCGTCCGGCGGGGGCGACCGCGTGCGCGACGTCGGCGGGGCGGCGGGCGACGCGGCGCGCTGGCGCCCGCTCGAGCCGCGCGACGTCGCCGTGCTGACGCGCACGAACGCGCAGGCCGAGGCGGTGCGCTCGGCGCTCGTCGCGCTGGGCGTGCCCGCGGTCGTCTCGGGGCCGTCGAGCGTGTTCGGTTCGGCCGCGGCGCAGGACTGGCTCACGCTCCTCGCGGCGCTGGAGCAGCCGGGCCTCCACCGGCGCGCGACGGCGCTCGCCCTCACCCCGTTCGTCGGCTGGGACGCGCAGCGCCTCGCGACGGCGGACGACGCGGACCACGACGAGCTCGGCGACACGGTCCGGGCCTGGGCGCACCTGCTCGCCGACCGGGGCGTGGCCGCGGTCGCGGAGGTCGCCGCACGGCGAGGGGCCACGGCGCGTGTCATGGCGCGCGCCGACGGCGAGCGCTACCTCACCGACCTGCGCCACGTCACGCAGGCGCTGCACGAGGCCGCGACGACCGAGGGGCTCGGCACGGCCGCGCTCACGGCCTGGCTCCGGACCCGGATCGCGGAGGTCGGGACGGTCTTCACCGACGAGCGCACCCGCCGTCTCGAGACCGACGCCGCCGCCGTGCAGGTCGTCACCGTGCACGCCGCGAAGGGTCTGGAGTTCGGCGTCGTCTACGTCCCGTTCGGGTGGGAGCGGTTCGAGCCCGACGACCAGGAGCTGTTCGCGTTCCACGACGACCACGGGCAGCGCGTGCTGCACCTCGGCGGGGTCGGCTCCCCCGGGTTCGTGGACGCCAAGGCGCGCTGGCGCGACGAGGAGCTGGGCGAGGACCTGCGCCTGCTGTACGTGGCGCTCACCCGGGCTCGGCACCAGGTCGTCGTGCACTGGACCCCCACGAAGCGCAGCACGGGATCGGGACCGCTCACCCGCCTGCTGCTCGCCGACCGGATGCTCGGCGGCGAGCCCGGGCGCCACGCGCGGCCCGACGCGATGCGCGACGACGCCGTCCGGTCCGCGTTCGAGGCCGTCGCGGCGCGGTCGGGCGGGACGGTCGTCGTCGAGCAGGTCGACGCGCGGCCGAAGGGCGAGCGCTGGTCGCCCGGCACCCGGTCGAGCACGGACCTGGCGCTGGCGACCGCCGCCCACCTCCCGGACCGCGACTGGCGGCGGGCCTCGTACTCGGCCCTGACCGCGGCCGCGCACCACGGCCCGGTCGGCGGGATCGAGAGCGAGCCCGAGGACCCGGGCGTGCAGGACGAGCCGGAGGAGACCACCGACGACGACACCGCCGCGCCCTCGGCCTCGACCCCGCGCCCCGGCGCGGACGTGCCGTCCCCGTACGAGGGGCAGCCGGGCGGCGCCGCGTTCGGCACGCTCGTGCACGAGATCCTCGAGTACGTCGACACCGCGGCCGACGACCTCGACGCCGAGGTGCGCGCCCGCTGCGCGCAGGCGGCGACGGTCCGCGTGCCCGGCGTGGAGCCCGTCGCGCTCGCGACGGCGCTCGGCCTGTCGCTGCGGACGCCGCTCGGCCCGATCGCGGGCGGGCTCACGCTCGCCGACGTCGACCCGCGCGACCGGCTGCCCGAGCTCGAGTTCGAGCTCCCGCTCGCCGGGGGCGACGAGACGGAGGGCGTGCGTCCCGCGACGCTGCGCGACCTCGCGGACGTCCTGCGGGCGCACCTGCCCGCCGACGACCCGTTCGCGCGCTACCCCGACCTGCTCACGGCGCTGGCCGACGAGTCCGAGACCGGTACGGGCACCGGCGGCGTCCCGCTGCGCGGCTACCTCACGGGCTCGATCGACGCCGTGCTGCGCGTGCCCGCCCCGGGCCCCGACGGCGCTCCGGGCGAGGCTCCGGGCACGGGCCGCCGCCGGTACCTCGTCGTCGACTACAAGACGAACCGCGTCGGGCCGCCCGGGGTCCCCCTAGCCGTGGGCGACTACCACCCCGACGCCATGCGCGACGCGATGCTCGCCTCGCACTACCCGCTGCAGCTCGTGCTCTACCTCGTCGCGCTCCACCGCTACCTGCGGTGGCGCGTGCGCGACTACGACCCGGACCGCGACCTCGCCGGCGGGGCGTACCTGTTCGTGCGCGGCATGGCCGGCCCGGACACGCCCCGCGGCCCCGACGGCACCCCGTACGGGGTCGTCGCCTGGAGCCCGCCGCCCGGGCTCGTCGTCGCCCTGTCCGCCCTGCTCGACGGAGGTCGCGCATGACCACGACCACTCCCGGGTCGGCGCTTCGGCCCACCGCTCCTCCTGCGGGCGACGCGGTCGACGAGGGCGACCCGCGGCTCGCCGTCGGCGTGCCGGCGGGCCTGGCGCCGTTCAACGTCGCGCGCGTGGTCTCGGCCGCCGACGTGCGCGTCGCGCTGCGGCTCGGCCGGCTCACGGGCGAGCACGACGACCGGGTGCTGCTCGCCGTCGCGCTCGCCGTCCGTGCCGTGCGCAGCGGCTCCGTGTGCGTGCGCCTCGACGACCTCGGCTCCCTGGCGCTGCCCGAGGACGAGGAGGCCGCCCGGACCGATGCCGCCGACCTGCCGTGGCCGGACCGCACCGCGTGGGTCGACGCCGTCGCGCGCAGCCCGCTCGTCGCCGTCGGGGTCGAGGGCGCACCCGACCGGCCCGCGCGCTGGGTCGGGGGCGCGCTGTACCTCGACCGCTACTGGCGCGACGAGCTCGCGGTCCGGCACGACGTCGACGGCCGGCTCGCGGCGCCCGACCTGCCGGTCGACGCCGACCGCCTCGACGCCGCGCTGGCCCGCCTCTTCCCCGCGGCGGAGGACACGCGCCAGCGGCTCGCCGCCGCGCACGCCGCCACGCGCCGGCTCACCGTCCTCACGGGTGGCCCCGGCACCGGCAAGACGACGACGGTCGCGCGGCTGCTCGCCGTCCTGCACGACGCCGTCCCGCACGACGCTGCCCGCCCCGCGGTCGCGCCGGCGCCCGCTCCGTCGCGCGCGGGGGCGAACGCCCTGGCCGACCAGGGCACGGCCCTGCGTGTCGCGCTCGCCGCCCCGACCGGGAAGGCGGCCGCACGGCTCCAGGAGGCGGTGCGCGAGGTCGTCGCCGGGTTCGGGGAAGCGGCCGACCGCGCGCGCGTCGGGACGCCCGTCGCGACGACGCTGCACCGCCTGCTCGGGTACCGGCCGGGCAGCAGCACCCGGTTCCGCCACGACGCGCACCACCACCTGCCGCACGACGTCGTCGTCGTCGACGAGACGTCGATGGTCGCGCTGCCGCTCATGGCGCGGCTGCTCGAGGCGCTGCGGCCGGACGCGCGGCTCGTGCTCGTCGGGGACCCGGACCAGCTCGCCTCGGTGGAGGCCGGTGCCGTGCTCGGCGACCTCGTGCACCGCGAGCCCGTCACGCCGCCGGCCACCGCACCGGTCGTGCTCGCGGCGGCCGAGACCGCGCTCGCCGACGCGCCGCCGCCCGCGGACGGCGAGGTCGACGACCGGGCGGTGCTCGGCAACGGCGTCGTCCGCCTGCGCACCGTCCACCGGCAGGACCGCGACTCGGAGATCCTGCCGCTCGCCGCCGCGATCCGGGCCGAGGACGCGGAGGCGACGCTCGCCCTGCTGCGCGCGGGGCACGGGTCCGTGGAGTTCCTCGAGACGCCCGACGACGAGCCCGACGACGCGGCGCTGGCCGCGGTCCGCGCGGACGCCGTCGCGGCGGGGACCCTGCTCGTCGAGGCCGCGCGCGCCGGGGACGCGGCCGCCGCGCTCGACGCGCTCGCGCGGCACCGCGTCATGGTGGCGCACCGGCGCGGGCCCGCGGGGCGCGGCCGGTGGGCGGCGCAGGTCGAGGCGTGGGTCGAGGAGGCGACCGGCCACCACGCGACCGACTCCCCGTGGGTCGCCGGGCGCCCCCTGCTCGTCACGACGAACGACGCCGAGGTCGGCCTCTACAACGGCGACACCGGCGTGCTCGTCGCGGAGCCCTCGGGCGGGGTCGTCGCCGTGTTCGGGGACCCGCGCGCGCCGCTGCGCGTGCGCACGCACCGGCTGCCGCCCGTGGAGACCGTGCACGCCATGACGGTCCACCGCGCGCAGGGCAGCCAGTTCGACCGGGTCACGCTCGTCCTGCCGCCCGCGACCTCGCCGCTGCTCACGCGCGAGCTGCTGTACACGGCGGTGACGCGCGCGCAGTCGTTCGTGCGCGTCGTCGGCTCCGAGGACGCCGTGCGCACCGCGGTGACGAGCCCGGTCCACCGGGCGAGCGGGCTGCGGACTCCGCTGCCCGGCGGTCAGTCCTCGGTACGCTCCGCCTGATCCCGCTCGCGCAGCTCCTTGAGGCGGCCCCAGGGCACGAGCACGATCCAGGCGACGGACGCGACGGCGGCGCCCATGATCATCGAGGGGACGTCCATGGCGACCATCCTGGCAGGCGTGCGCGGTCGCCCCGGGGAATGAGGCACGGGGGTGGCCGGTTGGCACCAGGGTGAGCACCCAGACCCCCCGCCTGTCCGTCCTCGACCTCGTGCCCGTCCGCTCGGGCCAGTCCAGCACCCAGGCGGTGCGAGCGTCGCTCGACCTCGTGCGCCTCGCCGACCGGCTCGGCTTCGAGCGCTACTGGTTCGCCGAGCACCACAACATGCCCGCGGTCGCGGCCTCGACCCCGCCCGTGATGATCGCCGCGGCGGCGTCGGTGACGGACCGGATCCGCGTCGGCTCCGGCGGCGTCATGCTGCCCAACCACGCGCCGCTCGTCGTGGCCGAGCAGTTCGCGGCGCTCGAGGCGATCGCGCCGGGGCGGGTCGACCTGGGCCTCGGCCGCGCCCCCGGCTCGGACCCGGTCGTCACGCAGCTCCTGCGCATCACCGGCCCCACGGCCGACGTCGACCGCTTCCCCCAGCACGTCACGGACATCCTCGCGCTCATGAGCCCGCAGGGCGCGACGCTGCGCCTCACGAGCGGGCAGGTCTACGACGTGCACGCGACGCCCGCCGCGGACGGCACCCCGACGGTCTGGCTGCTCGGGTCGAGCGACTACTCCGCGCGCCTCGCCGCCGAGCTGGGCCTGCCGTACGTGTTCGCGAACCACTTCTCGGGCCAGGGCGTCGACGAGATCCTCGCCCTGTACCGCGAGGGCTACCGCCCCAGCGAGGCGTTCCCCGAGCCCCGCACGTTCCTCACCCTCAACGCCGTCGTCGCGGAGACCGACGACGAGGCGCGCGCCCGGGCACTCCCCCAGGCCCGCATGATGGCGCGCCTGCGCACCGGGCAGGCGCTCACCGCGCTCGAGACCGTCGAGGAGGCGCAGGCCGCGCCGCTCGACGGTGCGGCCGGGGAGATGGTCGAGGACAGCCTGCGCCGCTGGGCCGTCGGGACGCCCGACGCCGCGGCGGCCGAGGTCCGTCGGCTCGCCGAGCGGCACGGCGTGGACGAGGTCATGGTCGTGCCCGTCGCCGCGTCCCGTGCGGACGAGGCGCTCGACGCGACGCCGGGCCGCGCGCGCACGCTCGAGCTCCTCGCGGGCGAGCTCGCCGCGTGACCCTCCCCGCCGAGCACGACGTTGCTGTCGCCGTGCGCCCCGTCGCGACAGCAAGGTCGTGCTCGACGCGGAGCGACGTCGTGGTCGGCGTCGGCGCGGTGGCGGGGACGCTGCGGCGTCGGTGGGAGGCGGTAGCGTCGCGCGCATGACCACGAAGTACGACGACGCGTCCTGGCACTCCGGCGGCGAGGGCTACCCGCCCGAGGCCGGTCCCGAGGCGGGGGCGACGCACATCGGCATGTTCCTCGCGTGGGCGGTGCTCGCGGGGCACGCGTCCCCGGGGCTCGAGGAGGACTCCGAGGACGAGCTCGCCGCGCTGCGGGAGCGCACCGTCACGCCGGGCGCGTTCGTGCACGAGTCGTGCGACGGCAAGCTCGTCGACCACGACCTCGGCGACGTCGGCACGGCGTTCGCGAACGCCTACTACGCGGGCGACGACGAGGACGAGGGCGACGGCGGCCTCTACCTCGAGGACTACGTGGACGCCGTGAGCCCTGGCGACGGGGAGCCCGAAGACGTGTACCGCGTCCCGGACACGTGGGAGACGTACGACCTCGTCGCGCCGCTGATCGACGCGCGGTTCGCCCAGTGGGACGACGAGGGCCGCCCGGCGGTCCTGCGGCACCGCGCGTGACATGAGCGCTCCGACGCCCGTCACGCGCCTCGCCGCCGTCCTGCGCGCCGACAACCCCGGCCCCATGACGCTCGACGGCACGCGCTCGTACGTGCTGCGCGCGCCGGGCTCGGCGTCGTGCGTCGTCGTGGACCCGGGGCCCGAAGACGCGACCCACCTCGACGCGCTCGCCGCCGCCGGGCCGGTCGAGCTCGTGCTCGTGACCCACCGCCACGCCGACCACACGGCCGGGTCCCCCGGCCTGCGCGCGCGCACCGGCGCCCCCGTGCGGGCCGCGGACCCGGACCACTGCCACGGCGGCGCGCCGCTGCGCGACGGCGAGGTGATCGAGGCCGCAGGCCTGCGGGTCGCGGTCCTCGCCACGCCCGGCCACACCGCCGACTCGGTCTGCCTCGTCCTGCCCGACGACGGCCCCGTCGCCTCGACCGACGACCGCGCCCGCCGCACGGCGGACCCGGGCCCAGCGGGCTCCGGCACCGGCACCGCGGGCTCCGGGACCGCGGCGGACGAGGGCGCGCGGACGCCGTCGGGCACGACCGTCCTCACGGGCGACACGGTGCTCGGGGCGGGGACGACGGTGATCGCGGCGCCCGACGGGTCGCTCGGCGCCTACCTCGCGAGCCTCGACGCGATCGAGGCCGTGGCGGGCGGTCCAGGCCTGGTGACCGGCCTCCCCGGCCACGGACCGGTCGTCGACGACCTCGCGGCGCGCGTGCGCGCGTACCGGGAGCACCGTCACGAGCGTCTCGTCCAGGTGCGGGCCGCGCTGACCGCGCTCGGCCTGGCCCCGGACGCGCCGGGCGCGGTCGACGAGGTGGTCGCGCGGGTCTACGCCGACGTCGACCCCGCGGTGCGAGGAGCCGCCCGGCAGTCCGTCGCCGCGCAGCTCGCGTTCCTCGCCGGCCCAGACACCGACGCGGGCACCGGCACCAGCACCGGCCCGATCGCCGACATCGGAGGGGACGCGGCCGACGACACCCCCGGCACCCCGAGCCGCGACGGCTGACTGTCGGTGCCACGGTGCACGATGACGGGATGACGACACCACGGCTCGGTATCGCGTTCGTGCCCACCCACGCACCCGAGAGCCTGCGGCGGCTCGCGACGACGGCGGAGGACGCCGGCCTCGACGACCTCTGGGTGTGGGAGGACTGCTTCAAGCAGTCCGGCCTCGCCTCGGCGGCCGCTGCCCTGGCGTGGACCGACCGCGTGCGCGTCGGCATCGGGCTCATGCCCGCCCCGCTGCGCAGCACGACGATCACGGCGATGGAGGTGGCGACGCTCGCGCGGATGTTCCCCGGTCGCCTCGTCGCGGGGGTCGGGCACGGCGTCCAGGAGTGGATGGGGCAGGCGGGGGTGCGCGTCGCGTCGCCGCTGACGCTCCTGCGCGAGCACGCGACGGCGCTGCGGAGCCTGCTCGCGGGCGAGGAGGTCACGACGGACGGCCGGTACGTCACGCTCGACGCCGTCCGGCTCGACTGGCCGCCCACGGAGCCCGTCCCGCTGTGGCTGGGCGGGTCCGGGCCGCGGACGCTCGCGCTGGCCGGCGAGCTCGGCGACGGTCTCATCCTCACGAACGCGCTGACCCCCGAAGACGTGCGGGGTGCGGCGGCCGTCGCGCGCGAGGGCGGCGCGGGCCCCGGGTTCGACGTCCACGCGACGCTCATCGCGGCGACGGGACCGGACGCGCAGGCACGGGTCGACCGCGAGCTGCCGGTGTGGGGCGCGGAGCCCGGTCGGGGCATCGGCGCCGCGGGCGACGCCCACGCGGTGGCGGCGGGAGTCCTGGCTCTCGCGGAGGCGGGCGCGACGGCCGTGGCGGTCCAGCCGACCGCGGACGAGCCCGACGTCGAGACGTTCGTGCGCTTCCTCGGCCACGAGGTCGCGCCGCTGCTCAGCTCTCGGTGACGCGCCCGGTGTCGCCCTCGGTGCCCGCGGCGCCGGGCCGCTGCCGCAGGCCGTGGACGAGGGCGACCATCGCGCACACCAGAGCGACGGCGCCGACGGCGAGCGCGAGGCGGACGGGGAAGTCGGCGTAGAGGTCGGTGACCTCGCCGACCGGGAGGCCCCAGCCCGCCGCGGTCTCCCGCACTTCCGCCGCGAGCGCACCGATCCGTCCGGGCACCCGCGTCACGGCTGCGGAGACCCACCCGAGCAGCTCGAGGACGACGGAGGCCACGGAGTGGGCGCCGGACGCGAGGGGGATCACCGGTCCACCCTAGCGGAACCGGACAGCGCGGTCATATGCGGCACGGCGGGGTATCGCCTCAGGTCAGCGGCTTGGCGAAGCACAGCGCGACGTGGTTGTCGCCGTCGTAGGGCGGGAAGTGCGCGACGGCACGGAAGCCGAGCGAGCGGTAGAGCGCGATGGCGCCGGGCTGGCGGATGCCCGTCTCGAGCAAGAGCGTGGAGGTCCCGCGCTCACGCGCCGCCGTCTCCAGCCCGTCGAGGAGCCGACGCGCGGTCCCCGTGCGGCGCGCGCTCTCGCGCACGAACACCTTCTTCACCTCGAGCGCGTCCTGCGGCGCGCCGGGCTCGGGCCGTCGCAGCGACGCGCACCCGAGCGCCTCGCCGTCCCGGTACGCCACGAGGGTCACCACGACGTCGACTCCCAGGTGCGCGTCCACGGTTTCGAACCCCCCGGCGGAGTCGAGGCGGCCGAAGAGCTCCGGGTACAGGACGGCCGACGACGTCTCGTGCATCTCGCGGCGCAGCGCGGCCGCGTCGGGGTCGTCCCACGGGACGGCACGGAGCTCGACCGCGGCTCCCCCGACGACCGGGCCGCCCGCCGCGGTGCCGGACCCTGACCCCGCGCCGTCCGGCGCAGCGCCCCGCGGTCCGGTGGCATCCGGCGCGGCGGTCCGCGCTCCGGCGGCATCCGACGCAGCGGCGGGCGACACGCGCAGGTCGAGCGCGAAGCAGCGCGACAGCGGCTGCCCGGCGTAGTGGCCGTACGACTCGATCGGCACGTACCCGAGCGCGAGGTAGAGGTCGATGGACTCCGGCTGGAGCGTGCCCGTCTCGAGCACGAGCCGGTCGAGGCCCGCGGCGACCGCGCGCTCGTGCAGCGCGCGCATCGCGGTGCGTGCGTGCCCGCGACCCCGGTGGGCGGGCTCGACGTACAGGCGCTTCACCTCGCCGGTCCGCGCGGGGTGCGTGCCGCCCCGTCCGTCCGGCGTGCCGGAGACGTCGCGCAGCGCGACGAACGCGACCGGTTCGCCGTCCTCCCGGACCACGACGTTCGCGAGCGCCGCCTCGGGGGCGAACGTGCCGGCGTCGGGCTCGCCGTAGCGCACCGCGAGCTCCGCCTGCTGCCGCGACCGCAGCCGCTCGGCCGCGGCGTCGTCCGCCGGGACCGTCGCCACGGTGACGACCCCGGTCCCGGGGCGCCCGACGGCGTCGGGCAGGACGCGCGGGAGCGTCACGCGCGGACGAGCGCGCCCAGGACGGACGTGAAGAACCCGAGGCCGTCGGTGCCGGCGCGCGGGCCGGCCTCGGCGGCCGGGCCGAAGCCGGGCTCGACGGCGTGCTCCGGGTGGGGCATGAGGCCGACGACGTTGCCCGCCGCGTTCGAGATGCCCGCGATGCCGCGGCGCGACCCGTTCGGGTTCCAGCCGTCGTAGCGGAAGACGACGCGGCCCTCGGCCTCGAGCTCGTCGAGCGTCCGCTCGTCGGCGACGAACTGCCCGTCCTGGTTCTTCAGCGGGATCGTGATGCGCTGGCCGGCCGTGTAGTCGCGCGTCCAGGCGGTGTCGGCGTTCTCGACCACGAGGACCTGCTCGCGGCACACGAAGTGCAGGTGGTCGTTCTTGACCATCGATCCCGGGAGCAGGTGCGCCTCGGTGAGGATCTGGAAGCCGTTGCAGATGCCGAGCACGGGCATGCCGCCCTTCGCGGCGTCCACGATCGACTCCATGACCGGCGCGAAGCGGCTGATCGCGCCCGCGCGCAGGTAGTCGCCGTAGGAGAAGCCGCCGGGCAGGACGACCGCGTCCACGCCGTGGAGGTCGGCGTCGGCGTGCCAGAGCGACACGGCCTCGCCGCCCGCGAGGCGCACCGCGCGCGCGGCGTCGCGGTCGTCGAGCGTGCCGGGGAAGGTGACGACACCGACCGTGGCCGTCGCGAGAGCCGAGGCGGTCATCAGGCGAGACCCTGCGACGTGATCGTCGCGGCGGCGTCCGTCTCGATGTCGGCGACGCGCACGACGTCCTCGATGACGGGGTTCGACAGGAGCTTCACCGCGGCCTCCTCGGCGGCGGCCAGGACCTCCGGCGTCACCGGGCCCTCGACCTCGAGCTCGAACCGCTTGCCCTGGCGGACGGACGTGAACTGGGTGAAGCCGAGGCGCGGCAGCGCCCCGACGACGGCCTTGCCCTGCGGGTCCAGGATCTCGGGCTTGGGCATGACCTCGACGACGACGCGTCCCACGGGGGCTCCTTGGCGAGAGTGTTGGGAGGGCCGGGGCTCCGGGATCCCGGCCACGTCACGGGCGTCGAGGACGCCCGGGGGGGACGGGACGAGCGGGAGCCGACGGCGGGATTCCGCGCTCAGTCTAGCGGGCGCGCGCACCCGCCCGGTCGGGCGTCCGCACGATGAGCGGGCGTGCTCAGCCGCCCGCGGTGCGGCGCCGGTCCGGGGTGTCGACCGGGATGTTGCCGTCGAGCACGTGCTTGCGCCAGGCCCGGTCGACGTGGGACCGCCGGAACAGGAACCCGCTCAGGAGCGAGACCGCCATGAGGAGAACCGCAAACCAGAGCTCGGGCCGGTTGACGTCGTTCGAGAAGAGGACGTGGCTCAGGACGGGCCACCCGTAGAGGATCGCCAGCGCGCTCCCCAGGCTGCCCAGGGTGACGCGCCACGGGTAGAGCGCCCCGTGGATGTCGTCGGCGACCCACCACCAGTACCGCGCGGGGAGCCGCAGGTCGAGCGACCGGTAGAGCAGCCAGCGCCCGAGCGGCGGGTGCTCGCGCCACCGCAGCGCCCACCCCGCGCGGACGAGGCCCCACGCCTCGCGGGCGCCGATGCCGCGGGGAGCGGCGCCGTCGTCCGGCTCGGGCGCCAGGTCGAGCAGGACGGCGAGCGCCTCGTCCCCGTGCAGGTCGCGCCAGCGCCGGGGGTAGGCGCGCAGCCAGATCCGTGCGGACCGCTCGTACCGGTCGGCGCCGCGCGCCCCGCGGGCAGGGCGGCCGGGCTGCGCGCCGTCGGCGGCGGCCCGCCGCCCGGTCACGCGCCGCTCCCGGCGAGACCGTCGGCGGCACCCCGACCGGCACCGCGGGAGAGCGACCGGCGCGCACGCTCCGCGAGCTCGGCGAGGCGCAAGGTCTCGGCGCGGGCGGCACGGCGCCCGTCGTCGGTCGCGCGGTAGTAGCGACGCAGTCGGCCGTCGACGACCTCCTCGCCCGTCGGCTCCACGAGACCGGCCGCGACGAGGCGGTCGAGGTTCCCGTAGAGGGTGCCCGCGCCGAGGCGGGTGCGGCCGTCGGAGAGGTCGCGCACCGACCGGATGACGGCGTAGCCGTGGAGCGGCTCCCCGCTGAGGGCGAGGAGCACGAGGTACGCCTGCTCCGTCATGCGGAACGGGGCCGAGGAGACCATGGTCGATATATATCGCTCGGCGACCTATGTGCGCAAGCGTCCGGCGCGTGTCGGAGGGTGGGGCTAGTCTCGAACACGTGTTCGAGACGCACGCTCGAGCACGGTGCGAGGACGGGGTCCTGCCCCTTC
Source organism: Cellulosimicrobium sp. AB352 (assembly GCF_049538415.1). Classification (NCBI taxonomy): domain Bacteria; kingdom Bacillati; phylum Actinomycetota; class Actinomycetes; order Micrococcales; family Promicromonosporaceae; genus Cellulosimicrobium; species Cellulosimicrobium sp. AB352. The sequence goes on from NZ_JBMVFX010000012.1 coordinate 68,015, forward strand.
CCCGCCCTCGCACGACACCTCGCCCGACGACGCACGGAGGCTCCCCATGGACGCACCGGCAGCACCCGTCCCGACGATCGACCGCGGCCGTTCACGGCCCGCGCCGGCCACCGTGGCCCGCGTCCTCGCGCGCGACGGGACGTGCGTCTTCCCGGGCTGCCGCGTACCGGCGTTCCGCTGCGACCTCGACCACGTGGTCGCCCCGCGGCCGGTCACAGGCACGGGCACCGGCACCGGGATGGACGACGACGCGGAGTCCGCGCACGGGGCCGACAACCTCGTCGCCCTGTGCCGCCACCACCGGGTCGTCCGCGCACGCGACGGCTGGCGCCCGGCGCTGCTCGCCGACGGGTCGGTACGGTGGACCGCGCCGAGCGGGCACACCTACCTCCGGCCCGGCACCCTCCGGACGGCGTGAGGCGTCAGGCGTCAGGCGTCAGGCGTCAGGCGAGCGTCGACCCGGTGAGCCGCTCGTACGCCTCGAGGTAGCGCGCGCGGGTGCGCGCGACGACGTCGGCCGGGATCGACGGCGGCGGGGTGTCCGCGGCGCGGTCCCAGCCCGACGCGGGCGACGTGAGCCAGTCGCGCACGAACTGCTTGTCGAAGCTCGGCTGCGCGCGACCCGGCTCCCACTGGTCCGCGGGCCAGAAGCGCGACGAGTCGGGCGTGAGCACCTCGTCGCCGAGCACGGTCTCCCCCGTCGCCGGGTCCACGCCGAACTCGAGCTTGGTGTCCGCGAGGATCACGCCGCGCTCGCGCGCGATCTCCTCGGCGCGCGCGTACACGGCGAGCGTGAGGTCGCACAGGCGCGTGGCGTCGTCGAGGCCGATCTGCTCGGCCACGACGTCGAACGAGACGTTCTCGTCGTGCTCGCCCACGGCAGCCTTCGTCGCCGGCGTGAAGATCGGCTCGGGCAGGCGCGACCCGTCGACGAGGCCGTCGGGCAGCTGCACGCCGCAGACCTCGCCGCCCGCGCGGTACTCCACGAGGCCGGAGCCCGTCAGGTACCCGCGCGCCACGCACTCGACCGGGAACATGTCGAGGCGGCGGCAGATCATCGCGCGGCCGGCGACGACGTCGGGCACGAGGCCGTCGCCCGGCACCGCCGAGACGGCGGTCGAGACGACGTGGTTCGGCACGAGGTCGGCGAGCTGCTCGAACCACCACAGGCTGAGCTGCGTGAGCACGACGCCCTTGTCCGGGATACCGGGCGACAGCACGTGGTCGTAGGCGCTCACCCGGTCGCTCGCGACGACGAGCACGACGTCGCCCAGGGGGTGCACGCCCCCGACGGCCGGCAGGTCCGGCGTGTACAGGTCGCGCACCTTGCCGGAGTACGCGTGCGTCCAGCCGGGCAGGTCGAGCGCGGCCGTGTCGAGGGCGTCGGCCTCGCCGAGCGAGAGGGCCGAGCCGGGGTCCTGCGGGGTGTGGGTCACGGCCCCTAGTGTCGCACCATGCGACTCGAACCCGGCCCCTCGTCCATCTCGGGAGCCGCCCCCGGCGGCGCGCTCGACGGCACGCTCGACCAGGGCGAGGACGCCGAGCGCGCGACGCACGACCCGGGGGTGCGCGACTTCCTCGCCACCTTCTCGGCCTTCATGGAGACCGCCAACGAGCAGGCCCAGCGGCAGCGGACCGACGCCGGGCCGTCCGTCGCGGACGTGCTGCGCGAGCACCTCGGCACCGACCCGCGCTCGATCGCGGTCGTCACCGAGACGGTGTCCGCTCTGCGCGGCGTCGACGCGGACGTCGCGATCGAGGCCGTCGTCGCCCGCCACGGCGGTGGCCGCGTCGTCGGCGTCGGTGGCGGCGAGCAGCGGATGCACACGTCCTTCTCCGAGATCGTCGAGCACTCCGCCCTGTGGCGCCAGTTTCCCGTCGGCGCGGTGGACTACGCGCGCGCGGCGACGGGCCCCGAGAGCGAGCGCCGCACCGTCTCCTTCGGTCTGCACCTCTTCGCGTACGCGGGCACGCCCGTCGCGCTCCTGCAGCGCGCGGCGAACCCGCGGCACGGCGACGAGGGCAGCGTCGAGGTCATGTGTCCCCAGGAGGACGCCGCCCTGTCGCTCCTCGCCGAGCTCCGGGCGGCCATGGTCGAGCACAGCGTGCTGCGCGGCCAGGTCGTGACGTTCACGGCGTCGGACTACGGCGCGCAGGCCGGCGGCATGACGTTCCTGCCGCGGGACCGGGTCCCGGCGACCGACGTGGTGCTCCCGGACGGCACGCTGAGCAGGATCGAGCGTCAGGTGCTCGGCGTCGCGCGGCACCGCTCGGAGCTCCTCGCGGCGGGTCAGCACCTCAAGCGCGGCGTCCTGCTCTACGGTCCGCCGGGGACGGGCAAGACCCACACCGTCCGCCACCTCGTCGGCGAGAGCCCGGGCACGACCGTGATCGTCCTCGCAGGGGGTGCGCTCCGGCTCGTCCGGCTCGCCGCGGAGACGGCCCGTGCGCTCCAGCCCGCGATCGTCGTGCTCGAGGACTGCGACCTCATCGCCGAGGACCGCTCGTTCCACGACGGCCCGCAGCCCCTGCTGTTCGAGGTGCTGGACGCCATGGACGGACTCGGCAGCGACTCCGACGTCGCGTTCGTCCTGACGACGAACCGCGCCGACCTCCTCGAGCGCGCGCTCGCGCAGCGCCCCGGCCGGGTCGACCTCGCGGTCGAGATCCCCCTGCCCGACGCGTCGGCGCGGCTCCGGCTGTTCGAGCTCTACCGCGGCGAACTGCCGTTCACCTCCGGTGCGCTCGCCGACGCCGCCGACCGCACGGACGGCGTGACCGCCTCGTTCGTCAAGGAGGTGGTCCGGCGCGCCGTGCTGCGCGCGGTCGAGGCCGGGCACGACGTGGGAGACGAGGACCTCGGGTCCGCCGTGCACGAGATGACCGCCGACGCCGAGCGCATCACGCGCTCGCTGCTCGGCTCGTCGCCGGGCCTTCTCGCCGAGGAGACGTTCGAGCCCTGATCGGGCACCAGCCCGGCGCTCCCCGCGCCGGACGTCCTCCGCACCACACCCGTCGCGCGTGCCGATCGACCGGCGTGCCGCTAGCCTGCTCGTCAGGACGGCCGTGGGAGCGCTCTCCCGCCGTCAGGGGGCCGCACCGGAGCGACTCCTGCGGGGGCGCGTGCGCAGCTGTCCGGGCCTGCCGACGGCGGCGGGCCCCATCCGCACGGAGGAGGCAACGATGCACCACCGCACGATGCACCATCGCCTGACAGCGCTAGCGGCCGCAGTGGGGGTGGTCGTCGCGAGCGTGGGCCTCGCGACGACCGCGCACGCGGACGCTCTCGGCCCCGCGGGCGCGCCCCTGTCCGCACCGAGCCCGAGCCCGTCACCGACGACCGCGGGCGCGGCCGTCCCCGGCCCCGACGACCTGTCGGAGGGGCAGCTCCGCGCTCTCGAGCGCGACCTGGGGCTCGATGCCGCGGGCGTCGCCGACCGGCTCGCGCTCGACGCCGTGACGGCCACCGTCGAGCGCGCACTGAGCGAGGGTCTCGGGACGGCGTACGCCGGCACGTGGGTCGACGCCGAGGCGGGCGCCCCCGTCGTCGCCGTGACCGACCCGGCGGCGGTCGCCGACGTCGAGGCGGCCGGTGCGACGGCCGTCGTCGTGGAGCACGGCCTGGCCGAGCTCGACGACGTCGCGGCCCGGCTCGACGCGACCACCACCCCCGACGCCGTCCAGGCCTGGTACGTCGACGTCACCACGAACGAGGTGGTCGTCGAGTCGCTCGACCCCGCGGCAGCGCAGGCGTTCGTCGCCGCGTCCGGGGTCGACGCCGCCGCGGTGCGCACCGAGGTCCTCGCGGCGCCGTACGAGCTCACGGCCGACGTGCGCGGCGGCGACCGCTACATCACCCGGGACCCGGGCGCGTCGTCGGGCTCGGCCTGCTCGATCGGGTTCGCCGTCCAGGGCGGCTTCGTCACGGCGGGGCACTGCGGCGCGGCGGGCAAGGAGGTGCTCACCGCGAGCTGGGCGCGCATGGGGACGGTCCAGGCGGCGTCGTTCCCCGGCCACGACTACGCGTGGGTGCGCGTCGACGCCGGGTTCTCCCCCGTCCCGCGGGTGAACAACTACGCCGGCGGCACCGTCGACGTCGCCGGCTCGGCCGAGGCGCCCGTGGGTGCGTCGGTGTGCCGCTCGGGCGCCACGACCGGCTGGCGCTGCGGCGTCATCGAGCAGAAGAACATCACCGTCAACTACGGCAACGGCGACGTTCCCGGCCTCGTGCGCGGCAGCGCGTGCGCGGAGGGCGGCGACTCGGGCGGGTCGGTGATCTCCGGCAACCAGGCGCAGGGCGTCACCTCGGGCAGGATCAACGACTGCTCGAACGGCGGCAAGTTCATCTACCAGCCCGTCAACCCGATCCTGTCGGCCTACGGCCTGTCGCTCGTGACCACGGGCGGCGGGTCGGGCAGCGCGCTCGTGGGGCTCGCGGGCAAGTGCATCGACGTCCCCGGGTCCGACTTCAGCGACGGCAAGCGCCTCCAGCTGTGGACGTGCAACGGGTCGAGCGCGCAGCGCTGGACGTTCGAGGCCGACGGCACCGTCCGCGCGGGCGGCAAGTGCATGGACGTCGCGTGGGCGGCCACGGCCGACGGCACGGCGCTCCAGCTCGCGAACTGCAGCGGCAACGCGGCCCAGAAGTTCGTGCTCAGCGGCGCGGGCGACCTCGTGTCGGTGCTGGCGAACAAGTGCGTCGACGTGCCGAGCAGCAACAGCGCCGACGGCACCAAGCTCCAGATCTGGACGTGCAACGGCACCGCGGCCCAGAAGTGGCGCCGCGCCTGACGCCTCGCCCCTGAGGTGCTGAGCACGGCACGGCGGTCGCTCCCCCGCGGAGAACGAGCGCCGTGCCGTGCTCGACGGCGGGGTTGTCAGCCCGCGAGCGTGACCTCGCCCGCGGCGGCCCGCGCCGCGATGTCGGTGCGGTGGTGCGAGCCCGGGAGCACGATGCGGTCGACCGCGGCGTACGCCCGGCGGCGCGCCTCGGCCAGGTCCGCGCCGCGCGCCACGACCGACAGCACGCGGCCGCCCGAGGCGACCAGGCCGCCGTCGTCCGCGCGCGACGTGCCCGCGTGCAGCACGTGCACGCCCTCGACGCCCTCCGCCGCGTCGATCCCCGTGATCGGGTCGCCGCCGCGGACGGCGCCCGGGTAGCCGTGCGCCGCGACCACGACGGTGACCGACGCGTCGTCGTGCCAGCGCAGCGGGCCGACCTCGGCGAGCCGCCCCTGGGCCGCCGCGAGCATGACCGCGGACAGCGGGGTCGCGAGGCGCGTGAGCACGGACTGCGTCTCCGGGTCGCCGAAGCGCGCGTTGAACTCGACGACGCGCGTGCCGCGGCTCGTCAGCGCGAGGCCCACGTAGAGCACGCCGACGAACGGGGTGCCGCGCCGCGCCATCTCGTCGATCGTCGGCTGCGCGACGCGCGAGACGACCTCCTCGACCAGGCCCTCGGGCGCCCACGGCAGCGGGCTGTACGCGCCCATGCCGCCCGTGTTCGGGCCCGCGTCGGCGTCGAACGCACGCTTGAAGTCCTGGGCGGGCGCGAGCGGCACGACCGTCGCGCCGTCGCTCACGCAGAAGAGGGAGACCTCGGGACCGTCGAGGTACTCCTCGACGACGACGCACGGGTCCTCGGGCGTGCCGTCCGCCGCGCGGCGGGGCGTCGCGAAGCACGCGGCGGCGTGCTCGAGCGCGGCCTGGCGGTCCTCCGTGACGACGACACCCTTGCCCGCGGCCAGGCCGTCGTCCTTGATGACGTAGGGCGCGCCGAACGCGTCGATTGCGGCCGCGACCTCGTCGACGTCGGTGCACACGTGCGCGAGCGCCGTGGGGACCGACGCGGCGGCCATGACGTCCTTCGCGAACGCCTTGGAGCCCTCGAGCCGCGCCGCCTCGGCGCTCGGCCCGAACACGGGGACGCCGGCCTCGCGCACCGCGTCCCCGACGCCGGCGACCAGCGGCGCCTCCGGGCCGACGACGACGAGGTCGACGCCCAGGTCCGTCGCGAGCGCGGCCACCGCGGCGCCGTCGTTCTGGTCCACCGCGTGCAGCGTCGCGAGGTCCCCGATGCCCGGGTTCCCCGGGGCGGCGTGCAGCTCGTGGCGCTCCGCGCCCGGGCGGTCGGCCTCGTGCGCGAGGGCGTGGACGATGGCGTGCTCGCGGGCACCGGTCCCGACGACGAGGATCTTCACGGGCGCCGAGTCTACCGAGACGGCCCGGACGCCCCGCGGGGCGTCCGGGCCGTGGTCGGCGGGCGTCGTCGGCTCAGTGGATGAGGTCGTGGCGCGGGATGATCGCGTCGCGGCTCGGGCCGACGCCGATCGCGGAGATCCGCGTGCCCGACATCTCCTCCAGCGCGTGCACGTAGCGCTGCGCGTTGACCGGCAGGTCGTCGAACGTGCGGGCGCCGGAGATGTCCTCCCACCAGCCGTCGAGCTCCTCGTAGATCGGCTTCGCGTGGTGGAACGCGGTCTGGTCGAGCGGCATCTCGTCGTACCGGACGCCGTCGACGTCGTACGCGACGCAGACCGGGACCTTCTCGAAGCCCGTGAGGATGTCGAGCTTGGTGAGCACCATGTCGGTGATGCCGTTGACGCGGGTCGCGTAGCGCGCGATCACCGAGTCGTACCAGCCGCAGCGGCGCGCGCGGCCCGTCGTCACGCCGTACTCGCCGCCCTGCTTGAGCAGGTACTCGCCGTTCGCGTCGAACAGCTCGGTCGGGAACGGGCCCTCGCCCACGCGCGTCGTGTACGCCTTGATGACGCCGATCACGGAGCTGATGCGCGTCGGCCCGACGCCCGAGCCCGTGAGCGCGCCGCCCGCGGTCGCGTTGGACGACGTGACGAACGGGTACGTCCCGTGGTCGACGTCGAGCATCGTGGCCTGCCCGCCCTCGAAGAGGACGTTCTTGCCCGCGTCGAGCGCCTTGTTCAGCTCGAGCGCCGTGTCCGCCACCATCGGCTTGAGCCGGTCGGCGTACTGCAGCAGCTCGGCCACGGTCTCGTCCACGGTGATGGCACGGCGGTTGTAGACCTTCACCAGCAGGTGGTTCTTCTGGTCGAGCGAGCCCTCGATCTTCTCCGCGAGGATCTTCTCGTCGAACAGGTCCCAGATGCGGATGCCGACGCGGTTGATCTTGTCCGCGTACGCCGGCCCGATGCCGCGGCCCGTCGTGCCGATGCGGCGCTTGCCGAGGAACCGCTCGCTCACCTTGTCGATCGTGCGGTGGTAGCCGGCGATCACGTGCGCGGAGCCCGAGACGAGCAGGCGCGAGACGTCCACGCCCCGCGAGATCAGGTCGTCGAGCTCCTGGAACAGCACCTCGATGTCGACGACGACACCGTTCGCGATGACCGGCGTGACCCCCGGGGACAGGATGCCCGACGGCAGCAGGTGGAGCGCGTACTTCTCGTCCCCGATGACGACCGTGTGGCCGGCGTTGTTGCCGCCGTTGAACTTGACCACGTAGTCGACCCGGGACCCGAGGAGGTCGGTCGCCTTGCCCTTGCCCTCATCGCCCCACTGGGCACCGACGAGCACCACGCCTGGCATGGAATCCCCACTTTCGCGCTGCCTGTTCCTCGGGCCGGTCATGGTCGTGGGCGCGCACCGGCGTCCGGAGCGGAGCGGGCACGGCGTGCCCGACGGCGCCGGGCCCGCGGGCCCGAGGCGTCACCCGGGCGGCAGAGACCCGGGGACCGGCGCCGAGTTTACCGGTCGGATGGCGGAAATTGACCTTCGAGGCGGCTATCGACCGCGTCACGCCCGGGATGGGCAGAATGGCCTCATGAGCGACACCCACCCGAACCTCCTCGACGGCCCCGCACCCGTCCGCCTCCCCGACGACTACGCGCACGTCCGCGACGCCATCGCGGCCGACGGCGACCCGTACGAGATCGCGGGCCGCTCGCCCGCGAGCTCGCTCGCCTGGGCCTACCTCGCCGAGGACTTCCTCCACGAGAACGGCTCGCGCGGCGCGGTGACGGCCTACGCGTTCGCGCGCACCGGCTACCACCGCGGGCTGGACTCCCTGCGGCGCGCCGGCTGGCGCGGCCAGGGACCGATCCCGGCCGACCACGTGCCGAACCAGGGCTTCCTGCGCGCGCTCCTGGCCCTCGCCGAGTGCGCCGCGTACCTCGGCGAGGTCGAGGAGGCGGAACGCTGCGAGCAGTTCCTGCGCGACTCCGGGACCTCGGCCGACGAGGTGCGTGCGCTGCGCTGACCGGCCGCGCGTCCGCCCGGCGACCGCCGGGTGGGCGCGCGACGCACCCGGGCGGCGTCTAGAGTCGTGGGCATGATCGAGATCGCCACGTCCCCCGCGACGACGACCCTCGTCATCGCCGGAGACCTCGATCTCGCCGAGCGCGACCAGTTCCCGGAGATCGCGGCACGCGTCGTCGGGCTGCGCCGTCAGCTCCTCGTCATCGACATGTGCCGCGTGACGTTCATGGACTCCACCGGCGCGGCGTTCCTCATCTCGCTCGCCGACGCCGGTCGCAAGCGCGGCGGTGCGACGGTGCTGCGCGGCTGCGACGACCGGGACCTGTTCGTGCTCGAGGTGTGCGGCGCGCTCGAGCTGTTCCGCATCGACAACGACCACCGCTGCGAGCCCGCGACGCCGCCGTCCGGCTTCGCCAAGGTCGAGCCCCCGGCCTGACGCCCGCGGGCCGTCCTAGCGCCCCGAGGGCCGCAGGGTCGCCCACACGAGCTTGCCCGACGCCGTCGGGCGCCACCCCCAGTCGGCGAGCCGCTCGACGATCTGCATGCCGAAGCCGCCCATGCGGTTCGGGTGCCCGTCCGTCGGGACGGGGGGCGCCGGGTTGGAGTCCTCGACCTCGACGCGGATGCCGTCGCCCGTGTCGAACAGGCGCAGCGCGAGGTGGCCCCACCCGTGCAGCACGCCGTTCGCGACGAGCTCCGAGACGACGAGCTCCGCGTTGGCGCTCTCCCGCACGCCCCAGGCCTGGCACGTGCGCACGACGGCGTGCCGCGCACGCCCGATCGACGCCGGCTCGCTCGGCAGGAGCCAGCGGCGGCTGCGCGGGCTGAGCACGACGGCGGACGCGTCCCGCTGCGGGTCGGGGATGCGCACGACGACGAGCGCGACGTCGTCCTCGGGGGCGTCGGCCAGGCGCGACAGCAGCTCCTCGCCCACGCCCGCGGCGTCGACGGCCGTGACCGCCTCGGACGCCGCGACGAGCGCCTCCAGCCCGACCCGCAGGGCGCGGTCGCGGCGCTCGATGAGGCCGTCGGTGTAGAAGACGAGCGTGTCGCCCGGCAGGAGCGTCGCGACGCCCGTCGAGCGGCTGCGGCCGCCGAAGCCGACGAGCGCTCCCCCGGCGTCGTCGAGCTGCGTCACGGTGCCGTCGCGCAGCAGGAGCGGCGGCAGGTGGCCGGCGCGCGAGTACTCGATCCGCCATGCGTCCTCGGGCTGCGCGGCGTCCGGCTGCGTGAGCGCCGCGTACACGAGGCTCGCGGAGCGCGGGATGCGCATGCCCTGGACGAGCTGGTCGACGCGCTCGAGCACGGGGCCGGGCGTCGTGAGCTCGTAGGCGTACGAGCGCACCACCGAGCGGAGCTGGCCCATGGCGGCCGCGGCCTCGACGTCGTGCCCCACGACGTCACCGATGACGAGGCCGACGACGTCCGGCGCGATCTGCAGGACGTCGTACCAGTCGCCGCCCACCTGGGCGTGCTCGGAGTTCGGCGCGTAGTACGTCCACACGTCGAGGCCCGTGACGTCGGCCTGCTCGGGGAGCATCGCGCGCTGGAGCGTCTCGGCGAGGCGGTGCTCGCGCGCGTAGAGGCGCACGTTGTCGATCGCGGTCCCGGCACGGCGCGCGATGACCTGCAGCAGCGTGCGTACGCCCTCGCGGGCCTCCGCGTCGGAGCCGAACCCCTGCGGCGGAGTGTCGGGCAGGTCGCCCGTGACGAGCAGGCCGAGGATGCGCCGTCGCCCCGGGACGGCGGACACGGTCACGGACCCCGGCCGCCGCGGCAGCCCGGAGAGCCGGTGGTGGAGGTCGCGCTGGAGCCAGCCCGAGGCGGACCACTGCGGGTACGTGGCGGAGAGGTCGAGCGTCACCGGCCCCTCGATGCGCCCGTCGAGCACGTCCTGGACGCGGTCCGGCACGTCCACGCGGACGCGCGGCACCGAGCCGGTGACGGAGGCCGAGTCGCCGAGCGCGTCGGTCGTGTGCACGCCCGGGGCCAGGGGCAGGACGCCGGGCGTGTAGCGGCCGTGCCGCTGGCCACGACCGCTCGGGGGCGCCGCCGTGTCGACGCCCTCCGCGTACCGCAGCCCGTCGTCGTTGAGGTAGAAGCCCGCCCAGTCGACGACGTACCCCGCGAGCAGCGCCGTGATGTCGCGCAGCGCGTACGGCTGGTCGAGGTCGGCGAGGAGGTCGGAGCTGCGGGCGACGACGTCGAGCACCGCGCGCTCGCGCCGCTCGAGCGCGAGCGACGCGACCTGGGCGGCGTACCGGTCGAGGTGCTCGGAGACGTCGACCTGCGCACCGACCCAGTGGGTCACCGCGCCGTCGGGGCCGGTGAGGGGCGCGAGCGAGAGCTGCGTCCACACCGCGACCCCGTCGCGCCGGAAGGTGCGCACGGTGTAGGTGAGCTCGCGCTCGTCGGCCACGGCGGCGCGGAGCTGCTGCGCGTCGACGGGGTTCGCGAGGAGCGACTCGAGGACCTGGGGGCTGCGGCCGAGCACCTCGGCGGCGGTGAACCCGGTCTGCCGCTCGAACGCGCGGTTGACCCAGACGATCGGCATCTCCGCCGACCGCGGGCCCGTGACGAACATCGCGACCCCGGTGGCGTCCATCGCGCGCGTGCACAGCTCCTGGACGTGCGCGGGCAGGTCGGTGCCGAGCTCCGGCGAGCTGCCCATCGTCACCTCCGACGGTCCGAGCGTCGATCGTCTGGAAACGGACGCCACGGTCGCGTTACTGTCCCGACTGGACATTCAACCGTAGATTGGTGCTTCCCGAGACCGGAACCGGTCCGGACCACGCCAGAGAGGAGCGCCGGTGCGCGAAGGTACACCCCCGGCCGCAGACCGCCCGGTCGGCGTCGCCGGCGACCCCGCAGGAGCGGGCGACCCCGCGAGCGTGCACGTCATCGTGGGCACGACGCGAGCCCGCATCGTGCTCTCGGGCGAGATCGACGCCGACCTCGGCGCCGACCTCCAGGAGGCGACCGCCGCGGCGGAGGACTCCGGCCTGCCCGTCGAGATCGACGCCCACCACGTGACCTTCATGGACTCGTCGGGTGTGGCGTTCCTCGCACGTCTCGCGTCGCGCGGCCCGCACCGCGTGCGCGTCCTCCGCGCCCCGCCCACGGTGCGGTTCCTCCTCGAGGTGACCCGCATCGGCGAGCTGCTCGACATCGTCGACGTGGACCCCGGCTTCGACCTCGACGAGCCTCCCGGCAACGGCGCGGGCACGACCGACTGACGCTCGTGGCCGCCTGACGCCCGTCGTCGGGCGCGCGCGGCCGCAGCACGACGAAGGCCCCCGGTCCTCACGGACCGGGGGCCTTCGTGCGACGCGGGCCCGGAGCGGACTCCGGGCCGTGCGGCGTCAGCGGATCTTGTTGCCCGCGGAGCGCAGCTGCTGCGACGCCTCGATGATGCGCGCGGCCATGCCGGCCTCGGCCAGCTTGCCCCAGGCGCGCGGGTCGTAGGCCTTCTTGTTGCCGACCTCGCCGTCGATCTTCAGGACGCCGTCGTAGTTCGAGAACATGTGGCCGACGACGGGGCGCGTGAACGCGTACTGCGTGTCGGTGTCGATGTTCATCTTGATGACGCCGAAGTCCACCGCCGCCGAGATCTCCTCGGCCGTGGAGCCGGAGCCGCCGTGGAAGACCAGGTCGAACGGGTTCTCCTTGCCGACCTTCGCGCCGACGGCCTCCTGGATCTCCTTGAGGATCTCCGGGCGGAGCTTGACCGCACCCGGCTTGTACACGCCGTGCACGTTGCCGAACGTGAGGGCCGTCAGGTAGCGGCCCTTCTCGCCCGTGCCGAGCGCCTCGATCGTCGCGAGGCCGTCCTCGACCGTCGTGTAGAGCTTCTCGTTGATCTCGGCCTCGTGGCCGTCCTCCTCGCCGCCGACGACGCCGACCTCGATCTCGAGGATCGTGCGCGCCGCCTGCGAGAGCTCGAGCAGCTCGGCCGCGATGGTGAGGTTCTCGTCCAGGGGGACGTCCGAGCCGTCGTACATGTGCGACTGGAACGTCGGCAGGCCGCCGTTCTTCACCTGCTCGGCCTCGATGGCCAGGAGCGGGCGGACCCAGGAGTCGAGGTTCTTCTTGACGCAGTGGTCGGTGTGGATCGCGATCTGCACCGGGTAGTTCTTCGCGACCTCGCGCGCGTACGCCGCGAGCGCGAGCGAACCGGCGATGCGGTCCTTGACCGTCGAACCCGAGCCGTACTCGGCGCCGCCCACGGAGACCTGGATGATGCCGTCGGACTCGGCCTCGGCAAAGCCCTGGAGCGCGGCGGTGATGGTCTGCGACGAGGTGATGTTGACGGCCGGGTAGGCGAACGAGCCTGCCTTCGCCCGGTCGATCATCTCGGCGTAGACCTCGGGGGTTGCGATGGGCATGCGGAGCTCCTGTGGAGTCGTGCGGGGTGGACTGTCAGGTCAAAGTCTGGCATGGATGACAGCGCGAGGTCAGGGCCGTTCGACCTGTGGTCCCCGGATGACCACGCCTCTACCTCGGCGGCCCTGTGGGCCCCAGGTGCTGCGCCGCCCAGGCGTGCAGGGCGATCGCGCCGGCGGCGCCGGCGTTGATCGATCGGGTCGACCCGTGCTGCGTGATGTGGAGCACCGCGCGGCACGCCTCGACCGCCTCGGGCGTCAGCCCGGCCGACTCCTGGCCGAGGAGCAGCACGCACGACGCCGGCAGCGCGTAGCCCTCGATCGGCACCGACCCCGGGACGTTGTCGACCCCCAGGAGCGGGAGGCCCTCCCCCGCCGCCCAGACCGCGAGGTCCGCCACCGACGCGTGGTGGTGCACGTGCAGGTAGCGGTCGGTGACCATGGCGCCGCGGCGGTTCCACCGCCGTCGCCCCACGACGTGCACCCCGGCCGCGTTGAACGCGTTGGCGGTGCGGACGACGGAGCCGATGTTGAGGTCGTGCGCCCAGTTCTCGATCGCGACGTGGAGCCGGCGGGCCGGGTCGCGGCGCGCGTCGAGGTCGGCGACGACGGCCTCGACCGTCCAGTACCGGTAGGCGTCGACGACGTTGCGGCGGTCGCCGTGCGCGAGCAGCTCGGGGTCGTACCGGGGGTCGAGGCGCGTCGCCCCGGGCGGTCCGGCGGGGTCCGGGACGCGGGGCCACGACTCCGGGCCGCCGGGCCACGGGCCCACGCCGACCTCGCGCTCGTCCGCCTCCCGCTCGCCCGCCTCGCCCGCGCTGCTCGCCATGGCGCACATTCTGCCGGGACCTGCAGGCCCGCCGTCGCCGGACCTCCACGGCGGGTGCACACCCACCGCCGGGCCGCGCGGCCGCGCCCGGCTACGCTGGTGACCCGTGACCACCCTCGCCGAGCTCGCCTCCGCCCTCCCGGGGGCCGCGCACGCCGCGAGCCTCGGCGCCGCCGGACCGGTCGCCGCCCTGGGCCCGGACTGGATGGACCCGATGACGCTCATCGAGCGCTTCGGCGACGCCGCGCTCGTCGGGATCGTCGTCGTCATCTTCATCGAGACGGGCCTGCTCTTCCCGATCCTGCCGGGCGACTCGCTGCTGTTCACCGCGGGCGCGCTCGTCGCGCAGGAGTCGCTGCAGATCAGCCTGCCCGTGCTGCTCGTCCTGCTGTTCGCCGCGGCGTTCCTCGGCGACCAGACGGCGTACCTCATCGGACGCACCGTCGGGCCCAAGGTGTTCGACCGGCCCGACTCCCGGTTCTTCAAGCGCAAGTACATCGACCAGACGAACGCCTACTTCGAGAAGTACGGCGGCCGGACGATCGTCATCGCGCGGTTCGTGCCCATCGTGCGCACGTACGCCCCCGTCGCAGCGGGCGTCGGCAAGATGCACTACCGGCACTTCGTCGGTTTCAACGCGCTCGGCGCGCTGCTCTGGGCCGTCGGCCTCACGTGGCTCGGCTACCTCCTGGGGAACATCACGTTCGTCAAGGAGAACATCGAGGCGCTCGTCCTCCTCATCGTCTTCCTGTCCGTGCTGCCCATGGTCGTCGAGGTCTGGCGCGGGCGGCGGGCGGAGAAGCGGGCGGCGGCGCTCGAGGCGCAGATCGCGGCCGACGCCCAGCAGAGGACCGGGGTCGCGGAGGACGCGACCGCCGTCGGCCAGGCCGACACGGACGGGAAGGACGCCTGACATGACCCGAGAGATCACGAGCTGGCTCACCGACATGGACGGCGTGCTCGTCCACGAGGGCCACGCGATCCCCGGCGCCCCGGAGTTCGTGCGCGCGCTGCGCGACAAGGGCCGGCCGTTCCTCATCCTCACGAACAACTCGATCTTCACGGCACGCGACCTGCGGGCGCGGCTCGCGACGTCGGGCATCGACGTGCCGGAGGAGTCGATCTGGACGTCGGCGCTCGCGACGGCGCAGTTCCTCACCGACCAGATCCCCCAGGGCAGCGCGTACGCCGTGGGCGAGGCCGGGCTGACGACCGCGCTCTACGAGGCCGGCTACACGCTCACCGAGTCCGACCCGGACTACGTGGTGCTCGGCGAGACGCGCACGTACTCGTTCGAGGCGATCACCAAGGCGATCCGCCTCGTGCTGGGCGGGTCGCGGTTCATCTGTACCAACCCCGACACGACCGGGCCGTCGCAGGAGGGCCCGCTGCCCGCCACGGGCGCCGTCGCGGCGATGATCACGTCGGCGACGGGCCGCAAGCCGTACTTCGTCGGCAAGCCCAACCCGATGATGTTCCGCTCCGCGCTCAACCGCATCGACGCCCACTCCGAGACGACCGCGATGATCGGCGACCGGATGGACACCGACGTCGTCGCGGGCATCGAGGCGGGCCTGTACACCTACCTCGTCATGACGGGCTCCACGACGATGTCCGACGTCGACCGCTACCCGTTCCGGCCCAGCAAGGTCGTCGACTCCGTCGCGGACCTCGTCGACCTCGTCTGAGGGCCGCCGGGCCGGTCCGGCCGGTCCAGCTCCCCGGGGTGCCCCGCACGCACGACGACGCCCGGTCACCGCGAGGTGACCGGGCGTCGTCGTGCCGGGGACCGGGTCAGGCGGCCGCGGCCACCTCCGCGCGACCGGCGCGGCGGCGGCGCACCGCCAGGAGGGCCGCACCGGTGAGCAGCAGCGTCCCGGCCAGGAGCGCGAGGCTCCCGGCGTCGGAGCCGGTGGTGGCGAGGGCCCCCGAGTAGGCGTCGCACTCGACGTCGCCGCCGACCGGGAAGCTGACCGTCACCGGCGAGAGCGCGGTCCCGGCCTTGTAGAATCCGGCGAACGCCTTCGCGCCGGCGGCCGTGAGGGTCGCGGGGACGCCGCTCCACGTGATCGTGGAGCCCGACGTCGCCTTCTTCCCCGACAGGTCCAGGCTGGCGAACGCGACGCCGGTCGACGACGACTTGTTGCCCTCCATGTCGCTGCTCTGCACGTCGACCACGAGCGTGCCCGACGAACCGTCCACGACCACCCGCGGGTTGCTGATCCGCAGGTCGAGGATGCCCTCGTGCCCGGAGAACGACACCGACCCGCCGAAGCTCGCGCGGCCCTTGCCGAGGTCCGTGTTGAACGAGCCCTTGCCGCCGCTCCACGTGAACGCCGAGCCGCCGTCCCGCACGCCGTCCGTCGAGACCGAGCCCTTCGCGATCGGGCCGGTGACGTACGACCGGAACCGGTCGCTCACGCCCCACGAGAGGGTCGCGCCGTTGACGCCCTGCGCGAAGCACTGCTCCGCCGCGCCGCCCGAACCGGAGCCGGTGCCGGTCGTGCCGGCGCCCACGATCGTGATGGGCGCGGACGCCGTGTGGTCCGCACCGACGAGGAGGAGCGTGTGCTCGCCCGGGGCGACGTCCTTCGGGATCGTCACGGTCGACGTCGCGGCGCCGCCGGCGTTCGCGGTCGTGCCCGTCGCGAGCGTGCGCGGCGTCGAGCGCAGCTCCGTGCGGATGCCCGACTCGCGCGCGCCGAACCCGACGCCGCTGATCGTCACCTCGTCGCCCGGGCGTGCCTGCGCCACCGAGAGCGTCGCCTTCTCCGGGTCCACCGACCCGCCTGTCGAGCCGTCGTCCGGGGTGCCGATGGTGCCGCCGTCGCCCGGCGCGGTCGCCTTCGCCCCGACCGTGAACGTCACGGGGTCGAGCGCCGTCCCGGCCGGGTAGAAGCCGACGAACGCGAGCGAGCCGTCCGCCGTGAGCGTCGCGGCCGCGTCCCGGAACGTCACGGCCCCGTCCGCGCTCGTCGTCGGCGTGCCGAGCGCCAGGGTCGCGACGGCGACGCCCGTGCGGTCGAACGTCGAGCCGTCCAGCCCCGTGGAGCGCGCGTCCGCGAGCAGGCGACCCGTGCCCGGGCCGGTGACCTCGACCACCGGGTTCGACAGCGTGAGGTCGAGCGCGCCCGCGTGGCCGGTGAAGCGGACCGTCCCGGCGTACCGGGCCGTCCCCCGGCCACTCGCCGCGGTCCACGTGCCGCCGTCGGCCTGGCCGAAGCGGAAGACGCCGTCGACGACGCTCGCGCCGCTCGTCGCCGTCGCGCCGCCCTTCGCGACCGGGCCCACGATGTAGCTGCGGAACGACTCCTTGACGCCCCACGTGAGGCTGCCGGCCGTCGTCGGCGCCGGGGTCACCGGCGCGGCGGTCACCGCGACCGTCACCGGCGCGGACGTGGAGTCGCGGTAGGCGGTGGCGTCCGTGGGGACGAACGTCGCGCTCAGGGCGTGCGACCCGACGGCGAGCGGGCCCGCCCGGAACGTCGCGACACCGTCCGTGACGGTCGCGGTGCCCAGGGTCGTGCCGCCCGCGACGAACCGGACCGTGCCGGCGGCCTTCGGCGCGACCGTCGCGGTGAGCGTCACCGCCGTGCCCTCGACGACCGACGTCGCGGACGACGCGAGCGTCGTCGTGGTCGCCTTCGCCTCGCCGCCGGGGACCGGGGTGGTCACGGTCAGCGTGGTGCTGCCGGTCCGGCCGAGCTCCGACGTGACGACCACGGAGACGGGCCCGGCGGCGGTGTCGGCGGGGACCGTGAGCACGAGCGTCGCGCCGTCGCGGGAGTACGACGCCGGGGCGCCGCCGAGCGTCACGGCCTTGACCGCGTCGTCCGCAGCGAGGCCGCGCACGGCGAGGCGTACCGTCGAGCCGGCCTCCACCGTGGTGGACGCGGGCGTGACGGTGAGCGTGCCCGGCGCGTCATACGCGACGGGGACGAAGAGCTCCTGCGCGGCGTTGCTCACGCCGCCGGCGCCGTACGTGTAGACGCCGTAGCGCCCGCCCTCGAGCGCGGCGGGGTTCTTCACGACGAGGCGTGCCTCGAACGTGCCGTCCGGCGTGATGTCCGTCCACTGCGCCCGGACCACCGACTGGTACTGCGCGGGGACCTGGTCGAGCACGGGCTCGGCGAGGGCCCACACCTGCGAGCCGACCTTGCGGGTCGACGCCGCGGCGCCCTCGGACGGCCGCCACTGCTCGGCGAAGCTCCCGAACACGACGTAGGTGCCCTGCGGGAGCGTCGCCGGGATCGGGACGCCGCGGCCGCCGACGTTCGCCGCCGGGTCGAAGCCGGTGCCCCGGACGACGATCGTGTCGCCCACCGCGACCGGGGTGTCGCCGAGGGGCGTCGTGCCGTCCGCGGCGAGCACCGAGATCTCGGGCTCCCACACGGGCGCCTCGGGCTCCGTCGTGAACGCGACGGGCGCGTACAGCTCCTGCGCGGCGTTGACCGTGCCGCCCGCGGCGTACGTGTAGACGCCGTACCGGCCGCCCTCGCGCTCGAGCTCGCTCGCGACGAGCTCGGCGGTGAACGTGCCGTCCGGCGCGAGCTCGGCCCACTGCCCCCGGATCGCGGACTGGTAGCGCGGGTCCACCTGGTCGAGCACCGCGGACGAGAGGGCCCACTGCTGCGAGCCGGCCGTGCGCGCGCTCGACGGGGCACCCTCCGACGGGCGCCAGTCGGTCGCGAAGCTGCCGAAGACCACGTAGGTGCCGGCGGGGATGCCGCCGGAGATCGGCGGGCGGTTGCCCGCCGGCGCGACGTTCGCGGCCGGGTCGAAGCCCGAGCCCTTGACGACGATCCTGTCGTCCGGGCGGACGGGCGCGTCCCCGAGCGGCGTCGTGCCGTCAGCGGCGTAGAGAGTGATCCGCGGCTCCCAGACCGGCTCGGGCGCCGTGCCGCCCTGGACCGCGACGGGCGTGAACGTGTCGAGGCTGCGGTCGGTCGCCGAGAGGCCGTGCGCGGCGGACGTCGCCACCACGTACTGCTTCGCCGGGTCGAGCTTTCCGGCTGGGACGGTCAGCGTCGTCGTGAACGCGCCGTCGCGCACCTGCTGCGGCATGACCCAGCCCTGGGCGAGCCAGCCGCTCGCGACGAGGGGGCCGCTGCCGTCCCAGATCGCGGCGTCGCCGAGGAGCACGTAGGTGCCGTTCGCGGCGCCCGCGCCGACGAACCCGGTGCCCTGGATCGTGAACGTGTTCTCCACGGCCGGGTCGACGGGCGTCGACGGCGACACCGTGACCGCGGGGTCGACGGCAGTTTCCGGCTCGGGCTCGGGCTCCGGCTCCGGCTCCGGAGCGGTCACCGTGTGCGCGACGGCCGCGGAGGCCGAGGCGACGAACGCGGCCGGGTCGGCGGGCGCGAAGGCGGCGCTCAGCTGGTGGCTGCCCGGGGCGAGGGCCGCGGTCTCGAGGCGCGCGACGCCGTCGGCCACGGGAGCGGTGCCGAGGGCGGTGCCGCCGTCGCGGAACTCGACCGTGCCCGCGGCGGCGGGCGCGACGGTCGCGGTGAGCATCACGCTCGCCCCGGCCGCGGACGTGCCCGCGGGCGCCGCGGCGAGCGTGGTCGTCGTCGCCTGCGCGGGCGCCACGGGCTCGGGCGACACGACGCGGGCGGTCAGGGTCGACAGGGGCTTGCCCGCGTACGACGCGAAGTACGGCGAGACGTTCCCGAGCGTCCCGACGACGGTCCCGTCCGCCATGAACGTGACCTCGTCACCGGCCCGCGTCGCGGTCACCGTGACGTCGGCGACCTTGACGTCGTTGCCTGCACCGGCGTTCACCGTGCCCGCGAAGTCCGCGTAGACCGCGCCCGTCGTCGGGCCGGTGAGGTCGAGCCGCACGTCGGAGATCGTCACGTCGAGCGCGCCGTGGTGGCCCTCGTACCGGGTCGATCCACCGAGGCGGATCGATCCCGTCCCGGATGCAGCGTCGTAGCTGCCGGACGCGGGACCGTAGGACGCCTGGCCGCCCTGGAGCGGCGGGGTGATCGTGCCCTGGGCGATGCCCGTGACGTACGACGTCCACGAGTCGACGAAGTTCCAGGTGGCCGACCCGCCGGTCACGTCGGCCGCGGCCGCCTGGGCCGGGGCGCCGGTGCCGGCGACGGTGAGGCCGGCGGCGAGCGCCGCGGCGAGGAACGAGGCGAGGGCGCGTCGGACGCGTCTCGGCGATGAAGTGCGCACAAGGTCTCCCGTGCTGGTCCGGGCGAGGTCCCGGCGGGGAGCGGGACCGAGAAGGGAGCGTGCTCACGCTCCGCCGAGACGGACGATATAAGGGTCGCCTCACCAAAGCAAGGTAAGCCTGACCTATCGAGATGTGACGCGCGCCTCCTCCCGCCACGACGACGCCCCGCGGCCCAAGGGGCCGCGGGGCGGTGCGCCGCGTCGAGCGGCGGGAGACGGAGCGGGAGGGGCTCAGGCGAGGCCGAGGTCCTCCAGGCTGAACAGGAAGTGGTACGGCACGCCGAGCGCCTCGATCTTCGCGCCCGCACCCGTGGCACGGTCGACGATCGTCGCGACGCCCGCGACCTCGCCCCCGGCCGCGCGCACGGCCTCGATCGCCGTGATGGGCGAGCCGCCCGTCGTCGTGGTGTCCTCGACCACGACGACGCGCCGGCCCGCGACGTCGGGGCCCTCGATCTGGCGCTGCATCCCGTGCGCCTTGGCCGCCTTGCGCACGACGAACGCGTCGAGGTCCTGACCACGGGACGCGGCGGCGTGCAGGAGGGCGGTCGCGATGGGGTCGGCGCCGAGCGTCAGGCCGCCGACGGCGTCGATCTCCGCCGTGCCGAGCCCTTGCTCCTCGAGGAGGTCGAGGAGCTGGTGGCCGATGAGCGGCGCCGCGCGGTGGTGCAGCGTCACGCGGCGCAGGTCCACGTAGTAGTCCGCCTCCTTGCCCGAGGAGAGCGTCACGCGGCCGTGCACGACGGCGAGCTCACGGATGAGGCCGAGCAGCTGCTCGCGGGGGGTCGAGGCGAGCGTCGAGGCGGGGTCGGTAGTCACGACCGCCAGGGTATCGGGCCCGCCCCGTGCCTAGCGGTACTTGCCGATCGCGCGGACGGCGGAGCGCGGCATCGCGCGCAGGGCCGCCGACGCGACCCGGTACCGCACCGACGGCGTGGAGATGACGACGCCCCGCCGCACGTCCGCGAGCGCCTCCGCGACGACCCGGTCGGCGTCGAGCCACGCGAGGTCGGGGAGCACGGACTTGTCGATGCCCGCGCGGTCGTGGAACTCGGTGTGCGTGAAGCCGGGGCACAGCACGGTCGCCGTGACGCCCGTGCCGTGCAGCTCGACGGCGAGCCCCTCCGTGAAGGACCGCACCCACGCCTTCGCCGCCGCGTACGTGCCGCCCGCGGTGAGGGCCGCGACCGACGCGACGTTGAGGATCGCGCCGCGCCCGCGCTCCGTCATCTGGCCCGCCGCCGCGTGCGACAGCACCATGACGGCGCGGACCATGACGTCGAGCGCCTCGAGCTCGACGTCGAGGTCACCTCCGACGAAGTGCTGGTGCGTCGCGAAGCCCGCGTTGTTGACGAGCAGGCCGACCGGGCGCTCGTCCGGGCCGCCGGCCGTGGCGAGGCGCTCCGCGACGCGCGCGACGTCGTCGGGCACGGAGAGGTCGGCGCGCAGCACCTGGACGCGCACCCCGGCCGCGGCGCGGATCTGCCGTGCGGTCTCCTCGAGGCGCGCCTCGTCGCGCGCCACGAGGACGAGGTCGTGCCGCGCCGTGGCGAGCTGCCACGCGAACTCCAAACCCAGGCCGGCGCTCGCGCCGGTGATGAGTGCTGTCGCCATGGTCACAGCCTACGGGCGCCCGGGTGACCCGGGCGCCCGCAGGCGGGGTGGAGTCGTGTCACCGGGCCGGCGGCTTCACGGCGAGCACGGGGCACGCGGCGCCCAGCAGGATCTGCTGGGCGGTGGAGCCGAGCACGAGCTTGCCCACGGGGGTGCGGTGCCGCACCCCCACGACGACCAGGTCGGCGTCGACCTCGGCCGCGACACCGAGCACGACCTCCGCGGGCAGCGCGGAGGACTGCAGGTGCCGCACCTCGTGCTCGACGCCCGCCTCCTCGAGGATCGTGCCGACCTCGACGAGCTGGTCGTGGTCGGCCCAGCGCGGGTCGACGAGCCGGTCGCCGCGCGTCGTGTTGACCACGACGACGCCGGCGCCGAGCAGGACGGCCGCCCGGGCCGCGGCCCGCGTCGCGGCGGTCCCGAGCTCGCCGGGCGCGTAGGCGAGGACGACGGTCATCAGCGCACCTCCTGGTCCTGGGCCTCGACGCGGACGTCCTCCGCGAGCGCCGCGAGCTCGGCGCCGGTGCGGCGCTCGCGCCGGCGCAGCCAGAGGCCCGCGAGGACCACGACGGCGACGAGGGCGTAGGCCGTCGCGGCGAACGGGCTGGTGACGAGCGTCGTCAGGTCGCCCTGGCTGATCGCGAGCGAGCGGCGCAGGCGGTCCTCGGCCATGGGCCCGAGGATCATGCCGACGACCATGGGCGCGACGGGGTAGCCGTAGCGCCGCATGAAGAACCCGATCGCGCCGATGACGAGCAGGATGAGCACGTCGACCGGGGAGAAGTTCAGCGCGTACGAGCCGAGCGCGCCGAACAGCAGGATGCCCGCGTAGAGGTAGTGCCGCGGGATCTGGAGCACCTTCACCCACATGCCCACGAGGGGAAGGTTGAGCACGATGAGCATGAGGTTGCCCACGTAGAGGCTCGCGACGAGCGCCCACACGAGCGCGGACTGGCTCTCGAAGAGCAGCGGGCCCGGCTGGATGCCGTACGACTGGAACGCGACGATGATGATCGCGGCGGTCGCCGTCGTCGGGAGGCCGAGCGTGAGGAGCGGCACGAGGACGCCGGACGCCGCGGCGTTGTTCGCCGCCTCCGGGCCCGCGACGCCCTCGATCGCGCCCTTGCCGAACTCGTCCTTGTGCTTCCCGGCGGACTTGCGCTCGGCGGCGTAGGACAGGAAGGTCGCGACGTCGGCGCCGCCCGCCGGGATGGTGCCGACGGGGAACCCGATCGCCGTCCCGCGCAGCCACGGCTTCCAGGACCGCCGCCAGTCCTCGCGCTTCATCCAGGAGCGCCAGCCCTTCTCGACGGGGATGACGTGCACGGGACCGTGCCGCAGGCGCGACCCGACGTACAGCGCCTCGCCCACCGCGAAGAGGCCGACGGCGACGATGACGACGTCGATCCCGTCGGCGAGCGTCGGGACGCCGAACGTGAACCGCTGCTGGCCGGTGAGCGTGTCGGTGCCCATGAGCCCGAGGAACAGACCGAGCGACAGGGACGCCATGCCGCGCGGCACCGACGACCCGAGCAGCGCGCCGACGGTCACGAACGCGACGACCATGAGCGCGAAGTAGTCGGGCTCGCCGAGCTGCACGGCCCAGCGCGCGACGTACGGCGCGACGAACGTCAGGGCGACGGTCGCGATGGTGCCCGCGACGAACGAGCCGATCGCGGCGGTCGCGAGCGCGGCCGCCCCACGGCCCATGCGGGCCATCCTGTTGCCCTCGAGCGCCGTGACGATCGACGACGACTCGCCGGGCGTGTTGAGCAGGATCGACGTCGTCGACCCGCCGTACATGCCGCCGTAGTAGATGCCGGCGAACACGATGATGGCGGCGGTCGCGTCGAGCGAGTACGTGAGCGGCAGGAGCAGCGCGATCGTCATCGCGGGGCCGATGCCGGGGAGCACCCCGACCGCGGTCCCGACGAACACGCCGAACAGCGCGTAGAGCAGGTAGACGGGCTGGACGACGGTCGCGAACCCGTCGAGCAGCGCGGTGAGGTTATCCACGGAACCAGGTCACCCCCTCCAGGAGCGGGCCGGGCGGGAGCGACAGCCCGAGCACGCCCCCGAACAGGACCTGGATCACCAGGGCCAGGACGAGGCCGAGCACGGCGGCGCGCCACCACGGGCGGGCGCCGAGGACGATCGCGGCCCCGGCGAACAGGAGCGTCGCGGCGAGCGGCCACCCGACGAGGTTGATCGCGTAGACGTGCACGAACAGGACCGCGCCGAGGAGACCGACGGTCAGCCAGTCGGTGCGGGCGTCGGGGTCGACGTCCTCGCCGTCCTCCTCCTGGCCGCCGTGCCCCCGCCAGACGGCGACGAGCAGCACGAGGCCGGTGGCGAGCAGCATCGCGCCCACGAGGTAGGGGAACGCCCGGGGACCGAGCGTGTTCGCCGAGCCGGGCACGACGATCGTCCCGGCGTCGAGGAGCACGAACACCCCGAGGGCGGCGGTGACGCCGGCGACGACGAGCTCGCCGGGTCGCCGCCGGGGACCCGCGGCGGGGGTGGCGCCTGCGGGGTCCCCGGCGGCCGGGCCGTCGGCGGGGTCGCCGACGGCCGTCGCCGGCGCCGGCCCGGGGCGGGGCTCGGCGTCGGACGGTCCAGGCTCGGGAGCCGCGGCGGACGACCCCGCGGACGGAGCCTGCGACGACCCCGGCTCGCGCGACGCGTCGGGTGGCGCCTCGCGCGAGGCGCGACGCCTCGTCACGGCGTGACCAGGCCGACGTCGGTGAGCGTCATCTGGATGTCGGCGATGTTCTCCGTGAGGAAGCCGTCGAACTCCTCGCCCACGAGGAACGCGTCGTCCCAGCCCTTCTCCTCGAGCGTCGCCTGCCACTCGTCGGACGCGACCATCTCGCTGACGAGCAGCTCGAGGGCGGCGCGGTCCTCGTCGGAGAGGTCGCCCGGCGCGACGACGCCGCGCCAGTTCGTGAGCTCGACGTCGTACCCGGCCTCGGTCATGGTCGGCACGTCGGGCAGCAGGTCCGTGCGCTCGGCGCCCGAGACCGCGAGCGCCCGGACGGTCCCGGCCTTGACCTGCTCCGCGTACTCGCCGACGCCGGAGATCCCGGCGCTGACCTTGTTGCCGAGCAGCGCGGCGAGCGACTCGCCGCCGCCCGAGTAGGCGACGTAGTTGAGGAGCCCGCCCACCTCGGCCGACGGCACGTCGGCCGCCTGGAGGAGCATCCCCGCGAGGATGTGGTCGGCCCCGCCGGCGGAGCCGCCGGTGATGGAGACGGACTTGCCGTTCGCCACGACGTCGTCGACGAGGTCCTCGAGCGTCTGGTACGGCGACGACGCGGGCACGACGACGACGAGGGGCTCCTCGGTGAGGCGCGCGATCGGGGTGGTGTCCTCGATGCGGGCCTGCGACTCGTTGGTCTCGACCGCGCCGACCATGACGAGGCCCATGACGAGCAGCGTGTGGGGGTCGGTGGTGTTGGCGAGCGACGCGAGGCCGACCGTGCCGCCGGCGCCGCCGACGTTCGTGACGGTCGCGGTGCGCACGAGCCCGGAACCCTGGAGGTCCTGCTGCATCGCGCGGCCGGTCTGGTCCCAGCCCCCGCCGGGGTCTGCCGGGACGACGATCGCGAGCTCGTCGACGGACGCGGCGGCCTCGCCGGACGCGTCGCCGGAGCCGCCCGTCGTGGGGGCGCCGGGCTCGAGGCCCGAGCACGCGGCGAGACCGAGGACGAGTCCTGCGGCGAGCGTCGCGGTGAGTGCGTGCCGCGGGCTGACGGTGTGCCCGGAGCGCGGGCGGACGACGGATCGCATGTCTCCTCCTTGAGCGGGGCCCGCAACGGCGCGGGCCTCACGACCTGATCCGGGGAGCCTAGGAGCGCGGGGCGGCACGGCGAGGGCTGCGGTCGTACTGGACGTTGTGGTCGATCCGGTGGTTGCGGTCGTTGTGGTCACGGCCGAGGCCCGGGTGCGGCGGACCTGGGGCACACTGGTGCGGTGGGTCGAGCAGTGTCGCTCCGGGTGCAGCTTCTCGTGCTGCAGGTCGCCATCGTGCTCCTGGTCGTGGCGTCGGCGGGGGCCGTCGCCTCGACCCTGCAGCACCGCCAGCTCCGCGACGCCTACCTCGACCGCATGACCGCGGTCGCGTTCTCCGTCGCGCGCCTGCCCGCGATCATCGACGCGTTCGACGACGACGACCCCGCCGCGACGATCCAGCCGATCGCGGAGGTCATCCGCGAGGCCTCCGACGTCACGTACGTCGTCGTCACGGACGACGAGGGCGTGCGGTACTCCCACCCGGACCCGACCCGCATCGGCGAGAAGGTCTCGACGGACCCGTCGGTCCCGCTCTCCGGCGAGGTGTGGACGGGCACGCAGACCGGCACGCTGGGCGAGTCGTGGCGCGTCAAGGTCCCGGTGTTCGGGCCCGAGGGCGACGTCGTCGGGACGGCGAGCGTCGGCATCCTCGAGTCCGACCTGGCCGACGACCTCGCCGACGACCTCGGGTGGCTGCTCGCGGCCCTCAGCGTCGCGGCGGCGCTCGGCGTGGTGTGCGCGGCGTTCGTGACGCGTGCCGTGCGCCGCCGCATCTTCCGGCTCGAGCCCGAGGAGATCGGCCGGCTGCTCGAGACGCGCGACGCGATGCTCCACGGCATCTCCGAGGGCGTCGTCGCGCTCGACCGCGACGGCGCGGTCGTGCTCGTCAACGACGAGGCGCAGCGCCTCCTCGGGATCGCGGCGGCCGACGCCGTCGGGCGGCCCGCGCACGACGTCCTCGACCCGCAGCTCCTCGCGCTCGTGCCCGACACCACGGAGACGGCCGACGACGCCGACGCGCCCGCCGCCGGGCCCGAGGAGGGCGGCGCGCTCGTCCTCGCGGGCGAGCGCGTGCTGCTCGCGCGCGCCGACCGGGCCCGCGTCGACGGGCGCGCCGTCGGGACCGTGCTGCTCCTGCGCGACCACACCGAGCTGCACGCGCTCCTGCGCGACCTGGACGGCGCGCGCGGCCTCACCGACGCGCTGCGCGCGCAGTCCCACGAGTTCGCCAACAAGCTCCACGTCGTCTCGGGCCTGCTGGAGCTCGGGCAGGCCGACGAGGCCGTCGCGTTCATCGAGCGCGCCGGGCACGGCGGGCTGCTCACCGCGTCGGGCGTCGCGCCCGGCGTCCACTCCCCCGAGGTCGCGGCGCTGCTCCTGGTCAAGGCCACGACGACGCGCGAGCGCGGCTCGCGCCTCGAGGTGTCGCCGTCCGCGCACCTCGCCGCGCCCGCGGGGCCCGACGACGCCGCCCTGCACGGCGACGCCCTCACCGTGCTCGGCAACCTCGTCGACAACGCGGTCGACGCCGTCGGGCCCGGGGGCCGCGTCCGCGTGCTCGTGACCGACCGCGCGCCCGACGGCACGGGCCCGACGCCGGGCGACCGGGTGGTCGTCGTCGTCGAGGACGACGGGCCTGGCATCCCCGCGGGCTCGCGCGCCGACGTCTTCGCCGCCGGGTACACCACGAAGGCGGGCCCGCCCGGGCGCGGGATCGGCCTCGCCCTCGTGCGGCGCGTGGCCGCGCGCCGCGGCGGGACGGTGGAGGTGACCACCTCCGTGCTCGGCGGGGCGCGCGTCGCGGTGGCCCTCCCCGCGCAGCCCGTCGACGCCGCCGCGGGCGCCCGGGCCCGGACGCCGGAGACGGCGTCGTGATCCCCGCCGGCCGCTCCCCCGCCCCCACCGGCGCGCCCACGGCGCCGCCGGGCGACCGGCTGCGCGTCCTCGTCGTCGAGGACGACCCGACGATCGCGCGCCTGCACCGCGGCTTCGTCGAGTCGCACCCGCGCTTCGTCGTCGTGGGCGAGGCGCGCACGGCGGCCGAGGCGCTGCGCGCGTTCGCCGTGCTCGACCCGGACGTCGTGCTGCTCGACATCTACCTGCCGGACGCGACCGGGCTGCACGTGCTGCGCCAGATCCGGCGTCGGCCGTCCCCGCCCGTCGACGTCGTCGCGACGACCGCCGCGCGCGAGCTGGAGAGCGTCCGCCAGGCCATGGCGGGCGGCGTGCAGCACTACCTCGTCAAGCCGTTCACGGCCGCGGCGCTGCGCGGCCGGCTCGACGAGGTCGCCCGTCTGCGCGACTCGCTGCGCACCGCGGGCGACGAGCTCGACCAGGACGCCGTCGACCGCCTCGTGCGGCGCGGGACGCCGGAGGCCGCGGCGCTGCCGAAGGGGCTGTCCGAGCGCAGCCTGCGGCTCGTCGTCGAGGCGCTCGGGGCCGCGTGCGCCGACGCGGGCGACGCGTCGGCGGGCGAGGTCGCCGCGCGGACCGGGATGTCGCGCGTGAGCGCGCGCCGCTACCTCGAGCACCTCGTCGCGACGGGGCGCGCCGACGTCGCACCCCGGTACGGCGCGGCCGGGCGACCGGAAAACGGCTACCGGCCCGCCTGACCGTCGGGGCCGCTGCGGGTCGCTGCGGGTCGCGCCCGCGACGCCGTACGGTGGGGCCCGTGCGCCTCGCGACCTGGAACATCAACTCCGTCCGTGCCCGCGTCGACCGCGCGGTCGCGTTCCTCGAGCGGACGGGGACCGACGTCCTCGCGCTCCAGGAGACCAAGTGCACGGACGCGCAGTTCCCCGTCGCGCCGTTCGAGGCGGCCGGGTACGAGGTCGCGCACGTCGGCGTGAACCAGTGGAACGGCGTCGCCGTCGTCTCGCGCGTGGGCCTCGACGACGTCGAGACGTCGTTCCCCGGCCAGCCCGCGTTCGGCGACACGGTGGAGGCGCGCGCGCTCGGTGCCACGTGCGGGGGCGTGCGCGTGTGGAGCCTCTACGTGCCGCACGGGCGCGAGGTCGGCGACCCGCACTACGCCTACAAGCTGCGCTGGCTCGACGAGCTGCGCGCGCAGGCCGCGGGCTGGCTCGCCGCCGACCCGGCGGCGCAGGTCGCGCTCGTCGGGGACTGGAACGTCGCGCCGCTCGACACCGACGTGTGGGACGTCGCGTACTTCGCCGGGAAGACGCACGTCACCCCCGCCGAGCGGGACGCCTTCGCCGCGTTCGGCGCCGCCGGGTACACCGAGGTCACGCGCGAGGCGATCCCCGCCGAGCGCACCTACACCTACTGGGACTACCAGCGGCTGCGGTTCCCGCGGAACGAGGGCATGCGCATCGACTTCGCGTACCTGTCGCCCGCCGCCCGCGCGCGCGTCACGGGCGTGACGATCGACCGCGACGAGCGCAAGGGCAAGGGCGCGTCGGACCACGTGCCGGTCGTCGTCGACCTGGCGGGCTGACCTCCGGGGCGTCCGCCGTCGGGCTCGGGCCGCGGGTCCGAGCCGCGGGTTTGGGCCGGGCAGGGCGCATCTCCTCGCTACGGTGTGTCCATGACGACGCCACCCGTCCCTCCGTACGGGTCCCCCGACGAGCCCGCCGACCCGTACGCCCCGCGGCGTCCGCACCAGCCGCCGCTCACGCCGTACCACCCGCCCACCGAGGACGCCCCCGCCGCGCCGGACGACGGCGGGTTCGTCGCGCCGTCGGGCGCCGGGGGCGGGTACGGGAGCACGCCGGGCGGCGGGAGCGGGTACGGGAGCACGTCGGGCGCCGGCGCCCCGTACGGCGCGCCGGCCGCGCCCGCCGGGTCGCCCTACGGCCCCGGCTCCCCCTACGCCCCCGGGGCGACGCCGTCGTACGGCGGGACGCCCGGGTACGCGGCGCCGCCCGGGCCCGCGGCGTACCCGACGCCGGGCTACGGGGGCTACCCGCCGCCGTACGGCGCGCCCTACGCGCCCCCGCCGCGGACCAACGGGCTCGCGCTCGCGTCCATGATCGTGTCGATCGCGAGCCTCGTGCTCTGCGCGGGCTTCCCCGGCCTCGTCGGCCTCGTGCTGGGCATCGTGGCGCTCAACCAGGTCATGCGCGACGGCACGCGCGGGCGCGGTTTCGCGGTGACCGGGATCGTCGTCGGCGCGGTCGGCACGGCGTTCGCGATGCTCGTGGTCCTCGCCGGCACGCTCGGGGACTCGGCACCGTGAGCGACGACGACCTCTTCGCCCCGCCCGGCGACGCCGCGTCCGGGCCCTCGGGACGCCCGCCCGTCCCGCCCCCCTCGGGAGCGCCCGGGGCCGCGGAGCCTCGCGCCGCGGAAGCCGGCGCGCCCCGGCCCGGCCCGACGCCGCACGGCCCCTCGGGTGCGGCGGCACCCGTGCCGCCGCCCGGGCCCGGCGACCGGCCCGGCTTCGCCCCCGAGACGTACTACGCACCCGGGTGGCAGCCCGCGGCGCCCGGCGTCGAGCCGCTCGCCGTCGCGAGCGTGCCCGCGGGCGTGGTGCTCGGGCCGGTCGGGGTCGGCCTCGGCGCCGCGGCCCTGTCGCGCGTCCGCTCCCGCGGCACCCGCGGACGCGGCCTGGCCGTGACCGGGATGGTGCTCGGCGCCGTCGCGACGCTCGGATGGGTGGTGGGCGGGATCGCCTGGTGGCAGGGCGAGCAGGCGCGCACGCCGCTCGCGGGCGACGTGGACGCGCCCCGCACGGTGAGCGCGGTGCAGCTCGTGCTGGGGACGTGCCTCGACGAGCTCCCGCCCGACGGCGAGGTGTCGCGCGTGCGCGCCGTCCCGTGCGCCGACGAGCACCGGGCGCAGGTCGTCGGCCGCACCGACCTGGGCGCGGACGAGGTCTGGCCCGGCCAGGACGCCGTGGACCGCCGGGTGGCGCGCGTGTGCACGCCCGACACCCTCGGTCCGGATGCCCCGGAGGACGTGCGGCTCGTGGTGTGGGCACCGACCGAGGCGTCCTGGCGCGGCGGCGACCGCACCGGGCTGTGCCTGGCGAGCAGCGAGGCCCCGCTCCCGGCGGACCTGATCGGCTGACGCGAGGGGCACGCCCTCGAAGCAGGCTGCCTGACCCGGGGTCACTGCTCGTCGGCACCGCCCGGCAGGATGTCGACGAGCAGCCCGCCGTCCGGACCGACCCGGGTGTCCTGGACGACCACGGACGACGGCTCGGAGCGGTCGGGCAGGAGGAGCAGCGCGGCGGTGGCCGCCGCCACGAGGAACGCGGCCGTCGCGCCCAGGCGGCTCCACGGGGCACGGGCGGTGCGCGGCCCGTCGACCACGCCGTCCCGCTGCCGGTCGAGGAGGCGCGCGGCCCGCAGCAGCGCGAGCGTGAGCGCCCCGGCACCGAGCGCCGCGGTGGCGACTTGGAGCGCGAGGGCGACGCCGAGCGCACCCGCCTGCCAGGACTCGGGGTCGTAGCTGCCGAACCGGTCCACCGCGTACGCGTCGAGGGCGTGCTGCACCGGCCGCAGGAGGAGAGAGCCCGCCACGAGGACGACGCCGATCCCGAGCACCGGTGTCACGGCCGCCGGCGGGGTCGGCTCGTCGGCCGCCGGAGCCTCCGCTGCGCCGCCCCCCGCGGTCTGCCCGTCGTGGGCCTCGTCGTCCGCCGTCAGCTCGAAGACGTGTGTCATCCGGGCATCCTGCCGTGCGCGGCCCGGGTGCCCGGTCGTCGTTCAGCGATCGAGAACGACCACGAAGAGGGTCACGGACGCGAAGAACCGCGCCGTCAGGAGGTGGTCGGTCCAGCGGCGGGCGCCCTCGTCGGTGAGGTACCCGGCCTCCCGCGCCCTCTCGGCCACCCGTCCGAGGCCGAGGAACCTGTCCGCCTCGACCACGTCGCGGAAGACGGCCGTCAGCGGGACGACCCGGTCGACCGTGAGCCCGGCGTGCTCGGCGAGGCCGGGCAGGCGGCGTCCGAGCCACGCGTTGCGCACGACCTGCTCGACGACGAACGCCTGGTACGCGTCGGTGGTGCCCGCGTCCGGCCCGTCGATCGCCAGCGTCCCCCAGTCCGGCTCGGCGAGCACCGCGCGCCCGCCCGGGCGCAGGACCCGGGCGATCTCCTCGACGACACCGCGCGGGTCGGTGACGTGCTGCAGCACCCGGTCCGTGTGCGCGCGGTCGACGCTGCCCGTCCCGAGGTCGAGCGCGTGCGCGTCGCCGACGACGACCCGCACGTTCCCGGCACCCGCGACGCGCTCGCGCGCGGCCTCGACGGCGCGCGGGTCGTGGTCGACGCCCAGCACCGACCCGCCCGCACCGACCGCGGCCGCGAACGCCGGGAGGTCGACGCCCGGCCCGCAGCCGAGATCGAGCACCGCCTGTCCCTCGGCGAGGTCGAGCGCCGCCGTCGCCACCGCCTTCGAGCGCCGCCCGAGGTCGGAGGCCGCGAGGCGCTCCAGGTAGTCGTCCGGGTGGGTCGTCTCGAGCGTCCTCGTCATCGGGCGATTCTCGACCGCCGTCGGAGCCGGGTGGGGCGCGGAAGGGGGAGGCTCGGTGCCGGACCGGTGAACCGTCGCCGGTCCGGCACCGTCAGCGTTCGGCGTCGGACAGCACGAGGCGCAGGTACGCGCGCAGGTCCGCGGCCATGTCGACGCGCTCGGGCCGCGGGCGGTCGAGGGACAGCAGCCACTGGACCTGGAGACCGTCCATGAGCGCGACGAGCTGGCGGGCCGCGACCTCCGGCTCGACGCCGTCGCGCAGGCCGCCCGCCCGGGCGCGGCGGGAGAGCTGCTCGCCGATGCGCGCGACCGTCGACTCGTAGCGCTCGACGAAGTACGCGTGCGCCGGGTGGTCGGGCGACGTCGCCTCGGCCGCGAGCGCGGTGAACAGCTCGACGATCGGCCGGCGCAGGGCGTTGCGCTCGACGAGCCGCACGAGCGCGTCGAAGAAGTCGGTCCCGCGCGCGAGGTCCTCCTCGAGGTCGGCGCGGTCGACGGTCTCCCGGTGGTCGAGCACCGCCTCGAGGAGCGCCGTCTTCGTCGGGAAGTGGTGGAGCAGCCCGGGGTGGGACATGCCCACGCGGGACGCGAGCTCGCGCAGCGACGCGGCGTGGAAGCCGACCTCGCCGAAGAGCACGACGGCCGCCTGGAGGATCTCCTCGCGCTTGGCGCGCCCCTTCGCGTACCCGCGCGCGGGGTCGGGCGCCGCGGCGCGGCGGGAGCCCGTGCGGTCCTGCCCGGCGCCGATGGCCGCGCTCGTCATGGCACTGCTCCGTCCGTCGTCCGACGAGGGCACACCCTACCGACCGCGGTGCGGCCCGGCGGGGTGCCCGCGCCCGGGCGGAGAAGGTTCAGGGTGCGGGGGCGAGCGTCGGGGCGGGCTCGTCGGCGCTCGACGACGGCCCGGGCACCGCCACCGACGGCCGGTCGGTGGAGGGCGTCGGCGCGGGCTCGGCCGGGGGCGTCGGGCCAGGTCCGGTGGGGTCCTCGACGTCGGGCGGCGCGGCGCGCAGGGCCTCGGCGGTCGCCGCGGTGACGGTGCCGTCGGGTGTGAGGCCGTGCGCCTTCTGGAACGACCGCAGCGCGGTGCGCGTGGCGTCGTCCATCGTCCCCGTGACGGCGACGTCGGCACCGTGCACCCGGAGCCGCTCCTGGACCCACGAGACGGACCCGGTGCCGGGGTCGGTCGTCGGGGAGGACGTCGGGG
This sequence comes from Cellulosimicrobium sp. AB352, assembly GCF_049538415.1. NCBI lineage: Bacteria > Bacillati > Actinomycetota > Actinomycetes > Micrococcales > Promicromonosporaceae > Cellulosimicrobium > Cellulosimicrobium sp. AB352. The sequence continues at coordinate 100,694 of NZ_JBMVFX010000012.1, forward strand.
CGGGCTCGGTCGGTGCCGGGGTCGGCTCGGACGCGGTGGGAGCGGGCGCGGGCTCGGTGGTGGGCGAGGGCGCGCCGGGCGCGGCCTGCTCTCCCTGGCCGCTCGCGGACGGGCGCGGGGACGGGGCCGGGCGCGCGTCGTCGGACGTGCCGTCCGCCGCGTCGGGCGGAGGGATGCGGGTCACCTCGGGGCGGGGGGTGTCGGGGCGCGGCGTGACCGCGGGGACCGTGTCCTCGCCGTTCGCGCCGCCCTCGGCAGAGACCCCGCCGACGACGACCGCCTCGCCACCGCCCGTCGCGGCACCGACCATGCCCGCGACGGCGACGACGAGCGTCACCGCCCCGGCACCGGCGGCGACCGTGACCCACGGCGTGGCGGTGCGGCGCGCGGGCCGCTGGAGGGGGGCGGTGCGGTCCCGCTCGGCGGGTCCGGACCGGTCGTGGCGTCGGCGCACGTCGCCTCCTTCCGGGGCTGTCGAGGGGGCGGACGGCGCGACACGCTGCCCGCCGGGGCGGTCGGGTGGACGTCCACCCTGCCCCATCCCGGCTCGTGTGTCACGCCCGACGCCCTCACCTGCGGCGATACCCGCCACGGCTCCCCCGGTCCAGCGGGGCGGCGCCGCGCCTCCCACGGAGGTCGCAACGCAGGTTCCGCCCTGCGCCGCAAGACCCGGTGGGGGCCCGCGCGACAGCCTGGTAGGGCACCGCACGGGAGGCCCGTGCGGGACGCACGAGGGAGGGACCGGCATGACCACCATCCACGTCTCCGGGCTGCGCAAGGCGTACGGGGCGTTCGACGCCGTGCACGACGTGACGTTCACCGCCGCGCCGGGCCGCGTCGTCGGGCTGCTCGGCCCGAACGGCGCCGGAAAGACGACCACGCTCCACGTCCTGCTCGGGCTCGCGGCCCCGACCGCGGGCACCGCGACGTTCGACGGCCGCGCGTTCGCGGACCTGGCGCACCCGGCCCGCACCGTCGGCGCGCTGCTCGACGCGGGCGGCCTGCACCCGGGACGCACGGGGCGCGACCACCTGCGCGTGCTCGCCTCCGCCGGGCGGATCCCGGCGCGGCGCGTCGACGAGGTGCTCGCGCTCGTCGGCATGACGCCCGCCGCGGACCGCCGCGTGCGCACCTACTCGCTGGGGATGCGGCAGCGCGTCGGGATCGCGGCCGCGCTGCTCGGCGACCCGGAGGTCCTCGTCCTCGACGAGCCCGCCAACGGTCTCGACCCCGCCGGGATGCGCTGGCTGCGCGACCTCGTCCGCGCGTTCGCCGACGACGGCGGCACCGTGCTCCTCGCGAGCCACGTGCTGTCCGAGGTGCGGCAGGTCGCGGACGACCTCGTCGTCGTCGGGCAGGGGCGCGTCGTCGCGGAGGGGCCGCTCGACGAGCTGCTGCACGGGGAGTCCCTCGAGGACTTCTACCTCGACCTGACCGCCACGACCGAAGGGGTGCGCTGATGTACCGCGCCGAGATGCTCAAGCTCCGCACGACCCGCGCGACGTGGGTCGTCGCGGCCGTCGCCGTCGCCGGGATGCTCGTCGTCCAGGCCTTCACCCTGCTGCTCCCCACGATCCTGCGCAGCGCCGACGCGGCCGGCAGCGGCACGACCGTCGGGCTCCAGGCCCCGCCTGAGATGGTGGCCGAGCTCGCGCCGGACCTCGGTGCGCTCGCCGACGTCTCGCAGCCCGCGTTCCAGCGCTCGATGCTCGACCTCCTCGGCACCGGCCTCGGCGGCTCCGGCTCCGTCGGCGTCGCGACCGTGTGCATGCTCCTGCTCGGCGTGCTCGCCGTGACGACCGACTTCCGCACGGGCGGCATCGTGCCCACGGCGCTCGTCCAGCCGTCACGGCTGCGCATCCTCGGCGCGAAGGCGGGCGCGACGGCGACCGTCGCGCTCGGCGTGGGCGTCGTCCTCGCCCTCCTGGGCGCCCTGGGCCTGCTCATCGCGATCGTCACGACGCCGGGCGCGGGCCTCGCGCTCGGCCCCGGCGACGTCCTCGGCGTCTGGGCCCGCGGGCTCGCGGTGCTCGTCCTGCTCGCGTGGCTCGGGCTCGGCATCGGCACCCTCGTGCGCGGCCAGGTCGCGGGCGTCGTCACGGTCGCCGCGCTCGCGCTCGCCGAGCCGATCGTCCGCGGCGCGGTGACGCTCCTGTCCGGCGGTGACTCGGCCGCGGCCGAGTGGCTCCCGCTCGGGCTGGGCGCGCTCGCGTCGACCGGCGGGTCGGCCGCGACGCTCCTCGGCGGTGCGGCCCCGCTCGGCGCGCTCGCCGCCCTCGCCGGGCTCGCGGCGTGGGCCGCGCTCCTGCTCGGCGGGGGCGCCGTGAGCCTGCGCCGGCGCGACCTCGTCTGACCACAGCCGGCTCGGCTCCCGACGCGACGACCCGGTCGTCCACAGGCCGGGAGCCGCACGGCGCCGTCGGCCCGCCCGCCCCGTAGGGTGGGCGGGCCCGACGGCGCACCCCGTCCCCGCACCCGTCGCCCGTTGGAGGAGGACCGTGACCGAGACCCTGCGCCGCGCGCTCGACCGGGTCGGCGTCCGCACCGACACCGGCCGCGACGCCGTGCTGGCCGGTGTCGTCGCCCTCGCGACCGTCGCGCTGTTCCTCGGCATCGAGCGCGTCCTCGCGACGGAGGTCGGCGCCACGTTCGGCGCGGGCCCGGGCGAGAGCGTGATCGGCCCGGGCGTGCGCGCGACCGTGCTCGCGCTCGTCGTCGGCCAGGCCGCAGCGCTCGTGCTCCGCCGTCGGGCGCCGCTGGTCTGCCTCGCGCTGACCGTCGTCGCGCAGGTCGCGATCACCGCGCTCCTGCCGCCGTACGTCGGGTTCCAGGCCCCGGCGACGCTCGTCGCCGCCTACTCCGCCGGGGCCTACGCGCCCCGCCGCGCGCGCCTCGGGGCGCCGGCGCTCGCGGCGCTCGCGCAGGTCCTGCTCGTCTTCGCGCTCGGCGGGTTCGGTGTCCCCGCCGGGGCCGGGCCCGCGCAGCACGCGCTCCAGGTGGGCGGCGCGCTGCTCTCGGCGATCCTCACGTTCGTGGGCGCGGCCCTCGTCGGCTCGTACGTCGCGACGCGGCGCGAGCTCGTCGCCGAGCTGCGCGACCGCGTGGTGCGCGCCGAGCGCGAGCGCGAGGCGCTCGCCGCGCAGGCCGTGCTCGAGGAGCGTGCCCGCATGGCGCGCGAGCTGCACGACGTCGCGGCCCACCACCTCTCGGGCATCGTCGTGCAGGCGTCCGCGGCGGAACGGCTCGTCGACGCCGACCCGGAGCGCGCCAAGGAGTCGGTGCGCTGGATCCGGTCGCAGGGCCGGGAGACCCTCGACGACCTGCGCCTCGTGGTCGGCATCCTGCGCGGGCGCGACGACGAGGGCGACGAGCGCGAGGCCCCGCAGCCGACGCTCGCCGACCTCCCCGCGCTCCTCGAGACGGCGCGCGCGGCGGGCACCACGGTCACCGTCGAGACCGAGGGCGAGCCCTGGGAGCCCGCGCCCACCGCGCAGATCGCCGTCTACCGCGTGCTGCAGGAGGCGCTCGCCAACGCGCGGCGGCACGCACCCGGGCGACCGGTCGCGGTGCGGCTCGCGTGGAGCCCGGCGGCCGTCGTCGTGACCGTGCGCAACCCCGCCGGTCGCGCCGCTCCCCCGCAGGACGCGCGACCGGGCCACGGCCTCGTCGGGATGCGCGAGCGCGCGGCCGTGCTCGGCGGCACGCTCGACGCGCGGCGCACGCCCGACGGCGCGTGGCTCGTCCGGCTGACCGTCCCCCGCGCCCCCGCGCGCGACCCCCGCACCCCCGCCCAGGAGGCCTCGTGACCCGTGTCGTGCTGGTGGACGACCAGGCCGTCGTCCGCGCCGGTTTCACCGTCATCCTCGAGAGCGAGGGCCTGGAGGTCGTCGGCGAGGCGTCGAACGGCGCGGACGCCGTGCGGGTCGCGCGCCGCGAGCGCCCCGACGTCGTGTGCATGGACGTGCGCATGCCCGGCGGCGACGGCATCACGGCGACGCGCGCGCTCGCCGGGCCCGACGTCGCGGACCCGGTGCCCGTCCTCGTGGTGAGCACGTTCGACCTCGACGACTACGTGTTCGGGGCGCTGGAGGCCGGGGCGAGCGGGTTCCTGCTCAAGGACGCGGAGCCGGAGGTGCTCGTGGACGCCGTCCGCCGCGTCGCGTCGGGCGACGGCCTCGTGGACCAGTCGCTCACGCGCCGCGTGCTCGGCGAGTTCGCGCGGCGTCGTGCCCCGGTGGCGCGGGACGACGACGCGGCCGCGCTCCTCACGCCGCGCGAGCTCGACATCGTGACGCTGCTGTGCCGGGGGTCGTCGAACGCGGAGATCGCGACGGCGCTGTTCCTCGAACCGAGCACCGTGAAGTCGCACCTGAGCCGGGCCATGACGAAGACGGGCGCGCGCGACCGCGTGCAGCTCGTCGTGTGGGCGTTCCGGCACGGGATCGTCGACCCGGCCGCCTGACTCAGCGCACGGGCCGCGGGACCGCGAACCGGGCGTGCACCGGCGCGGCGACGTGCACGAGCGGCGGGTCGGCAGACGGCAGCCCGAGGCGGTCGAGCAGGTCGGTGTCGAGGACGTCGAGGGTGCCGCGCCGCAGGGACCACGGCTCGTGCACCACGGGGAACCGCCACAGCCGCCCGGCCCGCGCGCCGTACGCGGACCACCGTGCCGTGAGCCACCGCACGAGGCCCGACGACGCGTCCACCTCCTCGTGCGCGCGCACCTCGGCGTGCAGGGAGAGATCACGCAGCCCCGGGTGCTCGTGCGGCACGCGCAGGGGCCCGCGGCCGTCGGACCGGAACCGGTAGCGCACCGCGGACGGCGCCCTGTCCCGGTCGCCGCGCGCGTGCACCGCCGCGCGGGCCGGGTGGTACGGGACGCCGGCCGCGCGCGTCGCGGCGACGAACGCACGCGACGTCGCCCACAGGCCGAGGAACCACACGCCCTCGGTGCCCGCACGGTCGCGCACGTACACGCGGACGTTGAGCTCGGGGAACGCCGACCACGCGCCCAGCGGCGGCAGCGGCGGGACCCGGACGCCCGCCATGGAGAACGGGACCACCCCGAGCCACGTCGTCCCGCCCGCCTGCTGCACGGTGAGGCCGGGCGGGAGCCAGCCCTGCACGACGGCCGGGTCGACGGGCCAGTGCAGGAACGTCAGGGCCTCCCAGCGCTGGGCGTTCACCACGACCCGCGGTGCCGGGTGCGGCGACGCACCGGGCGGCGGCGTGCTCGGCCCCGCACCGGGCGGGGCCGCCGGGTGGGCGCTCACCGCGTGCCCGCCGCGTCGGCCGCGTCGGCCGCGAGACGGAGGTCGTCGACGAGCGCGGCGAACGCCGTCTCGCGCTGGGCGCGGTCGCGCACGCGCAGCAGCGCGGACGGGTGGGTGGTGAGGACGACGCGCGGCGCGTCCGTCGGCCGGGGCAGGCGGGCGCCGTCGGACGGCTCGGAGCGCCCACCGCCGCCGGGTGCGCCCAGGGAGAACGGTGACGCCGGCTCCGCGTCGCCGAGGTCGAGGACCCGTCCCCGCTCGGCGGTCACGCGCACGGGCCGCCCCAGGACGGCGCGCCCCGCGGTCGCGCCCATCGCGACGACGACGCGCGGCCCCACGGCGGCGACCTCGGCGGTGAGCCACGGCAGGCACGCGCGGACGTGCGCGACGTCCGGGCTCTTGTGCAGGCGTCGCCCGCCGCGCTGCTCGAACCGGAAGTGCTTGACGGCGTTCGTCAGGTACACGTCGTCGGCCGCGAGCCCGGCCGCGTCGAGGGCGTCGTCGAGGAGGCGCCCGGCCGGGCCCACGAACGGCTCGCCCTCGCGGTCCTCGTGGTCGCCGGGCTGCTCGCCGACGAGCGCGAGCCGCGCGTCGTGCGACCCGCGCGAGAACACGACCTGCGTCGCGTCCGCCCAGAGCTCGCACCCGTGGCAGTCGTGCGCCGCCCGGTCGAGCGCCTCGACGTCGTGCACGGCGCGGCCGCGGGGCAGCCACTCCTGCGCGCCGGGACGCTCGGGCGGTCGTGGGCTCATGGCCCTACGGTGCTCCCCCGCGCCCGCCCTCGCACGAGGTCGGCGCACCGGTCAGAACAGGCTCAGCGGTTGCCGGGAGCGCCGCGCGTGAGGTCCTCGGACTCCTCGGGGTGGTAGACGCACACGTGCAGGGCGTCGGGCCGGACGCTGACGTCGAGCCGCTCGTCCGGATCGATGACGTCGCCGTCGAGCTGGCGGGGCTGCGGCCGGTCGGACACGACGGACACCTCGCGCCCTCGCACGACCTCGCGGCTCGGCACCCGGCTCTTGCCGCGCACCACGCCCCACAGGAGCTGGACCCAGTGCTGGAGGTTCCGGGGCGCGATGATCGCGACCTCGAGCTGGCCGTTGTCGGGTTCCGCGTCCGGGAGGAGGTTCGTCCCGGCCTGGAGCCGCCCGACGTTCCCGACCACGACGGTGCGCGCCCGACGGCGGCGCGTCCGCCCGTCGACGGTGACCTCGACGTGCATCTCGTCGTCGGCCAGGTGCTTGAGCGCGGAGAAGACGTACGCGATCGAGCCCGCGCGGGCCTTGAGCGCCGTCGGCGCGTCCTGCATCATCGCGGCGTCGAGGCCCATGCCCGCCATGATCGCGAACGTCTGCCCGTCGGCCACCCCGACGTCGATCGTGCGCCGACCGCCGCGCAGCACGAGCCGGATGCCCTCCTCGGCGTCCGACGGGACCCCGAGGTTGGCGGCGAGCAGGTTCCCCGTGCCGCCCGGCAGGATCGCCAGCGCGGCGTCGGTGCCCGCGAGCCCCTCGACGACGGCGCGGACCGTGCCGTCGCCGCCGCTCACGAAGACCACCTCGGCGCCGTCCTCGACGGCCTGGCGCGCCTGCCCCGTCCCCGGGTCCTCGGCCGTGGTCTCGAGCCACGCGGGCTCGGGCCACCCGGCGTCCGTGAGGCGCGCGACGATGAGCTCGCGCAGCGCGTCGAGCCCCTCGACGCGGTTCGGGTTGACGATGACCGCGGAGCGGCGCGGGACGTCGTCGGGCCGCCGCTGCGCGGAGGTGGTCGCGGAAGAGGTCGTCTCGTCGGTCGGCACGGACCGAGTATGTCCCGGTCGCCGCGAGGACGCGCGGCCGAGGACCGCCGAGGACCGCCGAGGCGCGAAGACGCCGCGGCCCGTGCCGCGGCCCGTGCCGCGGCCCGCCCGCGGGGGCAGGGCGCGGCACGGGCCGCTGGTCGGTCAGGCCGTGAGGATCTCCGTGCCGAGGGCGAGGCCGTCGCCCTCGGGGTCGCGGTCGACCCGCACGACGTCGCCGTCGGCGACGTCGCCCGAGAGCAGCATCCGCGCGAGGCGGTCGCCGATCTCGCGCTGCACGAGGCGGCGCAGCGGGCGCGCCCCGTACGCCGGGTCGAAGCCCTCGAGCGCGAGCCACTCGCGGGCGGCCGTCGTCACGTCGAGCGTGATGCGCCGGTCCGCGAGGCGCCGGCCGAGCGCGGCGACCTGGATGTCGACGATCCGGCCGAGCTCCTCGATCGTCAGCGGCTCGAACACGATGACGTCGTCGAGCCGGTTGAGGAACTCGGGCTTGAAGGACGCCCGCACCGTGCTCATGACGGCCTCGCGCTTCTCCGCGTCGTCGAGCATCGGGTCCACGAGGAACTGCGAGCCGAGGTTCGACGTCAGCACGAGGATGACGTTGCGGAAGTCGACCGTGCGGCCCTGGCCGTCGGTGAGACGACCGTCGTCGAGCACCTGCAGCAGGATGTCGAAGACCTCGGGGTGCGCCTTCTCGACCTCGTCGAGCAGCACGACCGAGTACGGCCGACGCCGGACGGCCTCGGTGAGCTGGCCGCCCTCCTCGTAGCCGACGTACCCCGGGGGCGCGCCGACGAGCCGGGCGACCGAGTGCTTCTCGGAGTACTCGGACATGTCGATGCGCACCATGGCGCGCTCGTCGTCGAAGAGGAAGTCGGCGAGCGACTTCGCGAGCTCCGTCTTGCCGACGCCCGTGGGGCCGAGGAAGAGGAACGAGCCCGTGGGGCGGTCCGGGTCGGCGACGCCCGCGCGCGAGCGGCGGACGGCGTCGGACACGGAGCGGACGGCGGCCTGCTGGCCGATGAGGCGCTCCCCGATGACCTCCTCCATGTGCAGGAGCTTCTCGCTCTCGCCCTGGAGCATGCGGCCGGCGGGGATGCCCGTCCACGCGGACACGACCTCCGCGATCTCGTCGGCGCCGACCTTGTCCGCGATCATCGGGGCGGCCTCGGGGCCGGACGCGGCGAACGCGTCGTCGGCCTGCTCGGCCGCCTCGGCCTCGTCGAGCTCGCGCTGCACGTGCGGGATCTCGCCGTACTGCAGGCGGCCCGCGGTCTCGAGGTCACCCTCGCGGATCGCGCGCTCGACCTGGACGCGCAGCTCGTCGAGCTTCGCGCGCAGGTCGCCGACGCGGTTGTGGCCCGCCTTCTCGGCCTCCCACCGCGCGGTGAGGGCTGCGAGCTCCTCACGACGGTCCGCGAGGTCGGCGCGCAGCTTCTCGAGCCGTTCGAGCGACGCGGGGTCGGTCGACTCGGACAGCACGACCTCCTCCATCTCGAGGCGCGTGACGGCGCGCTGCAGCTCGTCGATCTCGATCGGCGAGGAGTCGAGCTCCATGCGCAGGCGCGACGCCGCCTCGTCGACGAGGTCGATCGCCTTGTCCGGGAGCTGGCGCCCGGTGATGTACCGGTCGGAGAGCGACGCCGCCGCGACGAGCGCGGAGTCGGCGATCGTCACCTTGTGGTGCGCCTCGTACCGCTCCTTGAGCCCGCGCAGGATCGCGACCGTGTCCTCCACCGAGGGCTCGCCGACGAACACCTGCTGGAACCGGCGCTCGAGCGCCGGGTCCTTCTCGATGTACTCGCGGTACTCGTCGAGCGTGGTCGCGCCGACGAGGCGCAGCTCGCCGCGCGCGAGCATGGGCTTGAGCATGTTGCCCGCGTCCATGGCGCCCTCGCCGCCCGCGCCCGCCCCGACGACGGTGTGCAGCTCGTCGATGAACGTGACGACCTCGCCGTCGGAGGACTTGATCTCCTCCAGGACGGCCTTGAGGCGCTCCTCGAACTCGCCGCGGTACTTCGCGCCCGCGACCATGCTCGCGAGGTCGAGCGACACGAGGCGCTTGCCCTGGAGCGAGGTCGGGACGTCGCCCGCGACGATGCGCTGGGCGAGACCCTCGACGACGGCCGTCTTGCCGACGCCCGGCTCGCCGATGAGCACCGGGTTGTTCTTGGTGCGGCGGCTGAGCACCTGCACGACGCGCCGGATCTCGGAGTCGCGACCGATGACGGGGTCGAGCCTGCCCTCGGCGGCCCGCGCCGTGAGGTCGGTCCCGTACTGCTCGAGCGCCTTGTACGTGCCCTCGGGGTTGGGGCTCGTGACGCGCGCGCTCCCGCGGACGGCGGGCAGCGCGGAGCGCAGGGCCTCGGCGGTCGCGCCGGCCTGCTGGAGGATCGTCGCGGCCTGCGACGACCCGGCCGCGATGCCGAGGAGCAGGTGCTCCGTCGAGACGTACTCGTCGCCGAGCGCCTGGGCCTCCTTCGCGGCGGCGTCGAGCGCCGCGGACGTGGCGCGCGACGGCGTCGGCTGCGCGACGGCCGAGCCGCTCGCGGTGGGCAGCGCGACGAGCGCCGCGCGCACCTTCTGCCCGACGGCCTGCTTGTCCGCGCCGACGGCGTCCAGGAGCCCGACGGCCACGCCGCCCTCCTGCGTGAGCAGCGCGGCGAGGAGGTGGGTCGGCTCGAGCTGGGGGTTGCCGGCGGCCGACGCGGTCTGGATCGCCTCGCCGATCGCCTGCTGCGACATCGTGGTGAACTTCGTTTCCATAGGTGCTCCGTGTGCTGCTCGAAAAGATGGTCTGACCAGTGGAACGACTCCTAAGTTGAGTGTATTCCGCTCAACTTCGATCGGCACCCCCGCGCGGCCTCTCCTCGCTCGCCCGCGTCCCCGGAGCGGATGAAGTCCGGCCGCATTCCGTCTCAAAACGGCATCGACCCTCGCCCCGGGCGACGATCCGCGACATGCTGGGCGGGTGAACTCCTCACCCTTGCGCAGACGACTCGGCCTCGGTGCCCTCCTCGCCACCCTCGCACTGTTCCTCACGGGGTGCATGAGGATGGACATGGCCATCACCCTCAACGAGGACGACACGTTCGACGGCAGCGTCGTCATGGCGTTCTCGGACGAGGTCGCCGAGTCGATGGGCTCGGACCCCCAGGAGCTCTGGGACCAGATGGGCTCCGAGATGGAGTCCGAGATGCCGGAGGGCGCGACGCAGGAGCCGTACGCGCAGGACGGCTACACCGGCACCAAGATCACCTACGCCGACCAGCCGATCGCGCAGCTCGACACCGGCGCCGCCGACTCGATCTCCGTCACCCGCGAGGGCGACGACTACGTCGTGAGCGGCTCGATGGACATGACGGGCGAGGAGTTCAACCCGGACACGGGTGACGCGGCGACCGACGAGATGTCGCGGCAGATGATGGAGGGTCTCGACATCAAGATCGCCATCACGTTCCCCGGCGAGGTGGCGGAGTCCAACGGCGAGGTCGACGGCAACACCGTGACGTGGACCCCGGTGGTCGGCGAGGTCAACGAGATGACGGCGCGCGGCTCGGCCGTGCCCGGCGGCTCCGCGGGCTCGGGGACGGACGAGGGCACGGACGAGGGCACCGACGACGGCGCGACCGCGCCCGACGCCGAGAGCTCCGACGGGTCCGGCTCGTCGGCGTGGATCTGGTTCCTGGTCGGCGGCCTCGTGCTGCTCGGCATCATCGGCCTCGTGCTGTGGCTCGTGCTCCGCTCGAAGCCCGGCACGCAGGACGGCCAGGGCACGGGCTTCCCGCAGGGCGGGTACCCCGGCCAGCCCGGACAGCAGGGCGTCTACGGCGCGCCGGGTCAGTACCCGGGCCAGCCCGGCCAGCAGGGCCAGTACCCCGGCCAGCAGCCCTACCCCGGCCAGCCCGGCCAGCAGGGCCAGTACCCCGGTCAGGGCCAGCAGGGCCAGTACCCGGGTCAGTACGGCCAGCCCGGCGCGCACCCCGGCCAGCAGGGCCAGTACCCCGGAGCCCCGGGCCAGCCGGGTCAGTACCCCGGCCAGCAGGGCCAGTACCCCGGCCAGCCCGGCCAGCCGCAGGGCTACGGGACGCCGTCCGGCCCGGGCCAGCAGGGTGGCCCGTACGGCGGCCAGCCGCCGGCACCGCCGCAGCAGGGCGGCTACCCGGGCGCCGCGCCGTTCGCGCCCCCCGGCGCGCCGCACCCGCAGTCGTCCCCGACGACGCCGCTGCCCGCCCAGCCGCCCGTCCCGCCGGGCGCGACCCAGCCGCTCCCGCCGCACCAGCCGCCAGCACCGACCCAGCCGCTCCCGCCGCAGCCGGGCCCCGCGGGCCAGGACGGCCCGGGCGCGCAGGCCGGTCCCGACGACGAGATCGACGACGCGACGCGCCTGCGCCCGCCGACCGACTGAGCGGTCCGCACCCCGCACGACATGACGGCCCGCCCCGGGAGACCGGGGCGGGCCGTCGTGCGTCCGGGACCGCTCAGGACTCGACGGTGACCTCGAGGACGTCACCGACGGCGTCGAACCGCACGGCAGGCCAGTAGCCGTCGAGGAAGTGCTCGCCGCACGTGTCGGCGAGGTGCACGACGACGCTCCCGTCCTCGTGCCGCTCCACGAGCTCGACGACGAGGTCGTCGTGCGCCGCGGCGAGCTCGTCGGGCGTCGGCTCCCCCTCGCTGAAGCGGCGCACCACGGCCTCGACCGCGCGGCGCGCGAGCCGCGGGCCGAGGGCGTCGTCCCACAGCGCCTCCGCGGGCACGTAGGCGAGCGCCTCGGCGCCGAGCGCGGGGTCGACCTCCGCGAGCGTCGCGGGGCGCCACGACGGGTCGCGGTCCTTGTCGACCACCTGCGCGCGGATCCCCTCGACGAGGTCGGGCTGCGTGTCGACGAACCAGCAGACGAGCCCGTACTCCTGGGCGAGCGCCGCGCGGAGGTCGGGCAGGCCGCGCGCGCTGCGGACGGCCGCGAGCGCGACGGTGACCGCCGTGGGCGACAGCCGTTCGAGCTCGTCCGCCTCGGCGCCCGCACGCTCGTCGCCGTCCGCGGCGGCCGCGCGCAGCCGGGCCACGATCTCCGGCACCGTGCCCGCCGCGTACGCGGCGTCGATCGCGGCGCGGCGCGCGACGAGCCCGGACACCGGCGCCGGGAGGGCGTGCCGCCGCACGACGTCGCGCACGGCCTCGACGTCGAGCGGGTCGACGCCCGCGCTCGCGAGCGCGGCGAGGTCTGCGCCGAGCACGGGCAGCCGCTCGCTCGGCACGTAGTGGTCGGCGAGCCCGACGTGGATCGCGTCGGCGGCGTCCATCGTCACCGCGCCGAGCGCGAGCATCTCCCCCAGCCGCCCGGGCGCGCGGGCGAGGAGCCACGACCCGCCGACGTCGGGCGTGAAGCCGATCCGCGTCTCGGGCATCGCGACGCGCGAGCGCTCGGTGACGACGCGGACCGGCGCGTGGGCCGCGAGGCCGACACCGCCGCCCATGGTGATGCCGTCCATGATCGTCACGACGGGCACCGGCAGCTCCGCGAGCGCCGCGTCGACCGCGTACTCGCGCCGGAAGTACCGGCGCGCGTCGGCCTGCCGCCCGGCGACGACCGACGCGTGCAGCTCGCGGATGTCGCCGCCCGCGCACAGGCCGCGGTCGCCCGCGCCGTCGAGCAGCACGAGACGCACGGTCGGGTCGACGCGCCACTCGTCCAGCACGTCGGCGATCTCGCCGAGCATCGAGTACCCGAGCGCGTTGAGCGCTCGGGGCCGGTCCAGGGTGAGGTGCCCGACGCCGTCGTCGACGCGGGCGAGGATCTCGCTCGTCATCCGCGTCACGCTACCGCCCGTCGGCGGCCGCGGGCGCGCACGACGTGGGACCCTGGCAGGGCAGAGGGGTCGGGCCGGCGGTGCCGGGAGCAGCGAGGAGGCGGCGGTGGACGAGGCGACGCGGACGGACGGGACCTGGCGGCCCGACGTGCTGGGCGGGGACTGGGTCGCGCGCGACCTGGACCTCCCGGACGGCGCGGTGGCGACCCTGGTGCGGCGCGACGCCGCGGCGCCCGCGGGCGACCGGCCCGCGGTGCTGTACGTGCACGGGTTCATCGACTACTTCTTCCAGACGCACGTCGCGGAGGCGGTCGAGGCGCGCGGGTACCGGTTCTACGCCGTCGACCTGCGCGGCTACGGGCGCTCGATCGGCCGCGGCTCGGGCGCGCCGTCGCGGCCCGACGACGACCCGAACTTCGTCACCGACCTCGCCGTCTACGCGCAGGACCTCGACGCGGCGGCGCGCGCGGTGCGCGCCGAGGGGCACGACCGGCTCGTGGTGCTCGGCCACTCGACCGGCGGTCTCCTCGCGAGCCTGTGGGCCGACGCGCGGCCCGGCCGGCTCGCGGCGCTCGTGCTCAACAGCCCGTGGTTCGACCTCAACAAGCCGTGGGTGTTCCGCGGCCCGGTGACGTGGGTGGTCGACGTCCTCGGGCGGGTCGCGCCGCGGCTCGTCGTGGGCGCGCTCGACCCGCACTGGGCGGAGGCGCTGCACGCGAGTACCGGCGGCGAGTGGGACTTCGACCTCGCGTGGAAGCCGATCGAGGGGTTCCCGGTGCGCGCCGGGTTCCTGCGCGCGGTGCGCCGGGGCCACGCCCGCGTCGCGCGCGGGCTCCACGTCGACTGCCCGGTGCTCGTGCTCGCGTCCGCGCGCAGCGGCCCGGCGTCGGGCTGGCACGACGCGCTGCTCACGACGGACAGCGTGCTCGACGTCGGGCACATCACGTCGCGCGCCGAGCGGCTGGGCGACGACGTCACGGTCGTCACGGTCGAGGGCGGCGCGCACGACCTCGCGCTCTCCCCCGAGCCTGCCCGGTCGACCTACCTGCGCGAGGTCCTCGACTGGCTCGACGCGCGTGTCTGACGCCGCCCAGCGCCGTGTCCGAATCCCGCTAGCCAGGGCGTGGTCCGGCGGGTGAGGATCGAGTCATGACGACGACCCTCGCGACGCCCCCGGCGACCACGGACCCCGTGTTCGCCGAGCGCTACCGCGCCATCGCGTCGCGCGACCGCCGCTTCGACGGGCAGTTCATCACCGCCGTGAGCAGCACCGGCATCTACTGCCGGCCGTCGTGCCCGGCGCGCACCCCGAAGCCCGAGAACGTCACCTTCTACCTCACCTCGGCCGCCGCCCACGAGGCCGGTTACCGCGCGTGCAAGCGCTGCCTCCCGGAGGCGGTGCCGGGCACGCCGAGCTGGGACCTCGGGCACGACCTCTCGGCCCGGGCCATGCGGCTCGTCGCGGACGGCGTCGTGGACCGCGAGGGCGTCGACGGCCTCGCCGCCCGCCTCGGGTACTCGGCCCGGCACGTGCACCGCGTGCTCGTCGCGGAGCTCGGCGCCGGCCCGGTCGCGCTCGCCCGCGCGCTGCGCGCCCAGACGGCGCGGGCGCTGCTCACCGGGACGGACCTGCGGCTCGCCGACGTCGCGTTCGCCGCCGGTTTCGGGAGCGTGCGCCAGTTCAACGACACGATCACCGAGGTCTTCGACACGACGCCGGGCGAGCTGCGCCGTCGGGCCCGGCCCGACCGGGCGCCGTCGACCGGCGACCCGCGCCGCCCGCCCGCCGACGCTCCCGCCGGGTCCACCCCGGACGACGGCGGCGCCACCGCCGCGCTCGACCTCACCCTTCCCCTGCGCGAGCCGTTCGACGCGCGCGGCGTGTTCGCGTTCCTCGCGGCGCGCGCCGTCGACGACGTCGAGGTCGTCGACCTCGACGGCCCGCTGCTCTCCTACGCGCGGACGCTCGCGCTGCCGCACGGGCCGGGCGCCTTCCGGGCGACCTACGGGCCGCCGCCCGGGGGCCGACGACGCGCACCGCGCTTCCACGTGGAGCTCGAGCTGACGTCCGTGGCCGACCTCCCGGCCGCGATCGCGCGCGTCCGGCGGCTGTTCGACCTCGACGCCGACCCGGCGGCCGTGGACGCGGCCCTCGCGGCGGACCCCGCGCTCGCCGCCTCGGTGCGCGCGGTGCCGGGCATCCGCGTCCCGGGAGCGGTGGACCCTGCCGAGATCCTCGTGCGCGCGCTCGTCGGGCAGCAGATCTCGGTCGCGGCCGCGCGGACGCACCTGTCGCGGCTCGCCGTCGCGCTCGGGACGCCTTTCGCGTCGCGGTTCGGCCCGACACGTCTGTTCCCGACCCCCGTGCAGCTCGCCGCCGGGGGCGCGGACCACCTGCGCGGCCCCGCCCGGCGCACGGCCGCGGTGCTCGGCGTCGCGCACGCCCTCGCCGACGGGTCGCTCGCCCTCTCCCCGGCCGACGACCCCGTGGCCCAGCGCGCCGCGCTCGAGGCGATGCCCGGCGTCGGGCCGTGGACCTCCGGGTACGTGGCGATGCGCGTGCTGCACGACCCCGACGTCCTGCTCGACGGCGACCTCGCGCTCCGCGCCGGTGCCGCCGCGCTCGGCCTGCCCGACGACCGCCGCGCGCTCGCTGCCCGCGCCGAGCGCTGGGCGCCGTGGCGCTCGTACGCCGCGATGCACCTCTGGCGCGCCGCCGCGCCCACCCCGACCCCTGCGAAGGAGACCCCGTGACCACCGCACCCGCCCCCACCACCACTACGACGGCAGGCACGAGGCCGGCCGTCACCACGACGCTCACCACGCCCGACGGCCCGTTCACGGTCGTCGTCGACGCCGGCGGCGCGGTCCTCGCGTCCGGCTGGACGGACGAGCCCGCGGACCTCGTCGCGCTCGTGCACCCCGGCCTGCGCCCCGCGACGGTCTCCCCCGTGCCCGACGACGACCCCGCCGTCGCGACCGCCGTCGCCGCCGTCCGGGCCTACTACGCGGGCGACGTGCGCGCGATCGACGCCGTGCCGGTGCGGCAGGCCTCGGGCCCCTACCGCGCGCACGCGTGGGACGTGCTGCGCACGGTCGAGCCCGGCGACCCGGTGACCTACACCCGGTACGCCGAGCTGTCGGGGCGGCCCGCCGCCGTGCGCGCCGCCGCGGGCGCCTGCGCGATGAACGCGGCGGCCCTGTTCGTGCCCTGCCACCGCGTGCTGCGCACGGACGGCAGCCTCGGCGGCTTCCGCTACGGACTGGACGTCAAGCGCAGCCTCCTCGACCGCGAGGCCCGGGCGACCGTCACGGCACCGGCGCGCTGAGCCCGCCGCGGACGGACCGGCCCGGCATCACGCCGCCGGAGCGCGCGCCGGCTCCGCGGCAGCGAGCGTGAACCGGGCCCCGAGCGTCGCCGCCGCCACCACCCCGGCGGCGGCGACGAGCACGACGTCCTTGAGCACGTACTGACCCATGAGGGTCATGCCGTCGCCGAACAGGTCGCCCGGGAAGAGCGCGACCGGCGAGAGGACGCCGGCCAGCGTGACGGCGAGCACGACGAGCCCGGCCCGCAGCGCGCGACCGGTGAGGAGCGCGAGCCCGACCGCCGTCTCGACGACCGCCGTGAGGACCACGGCGGCGGTGCCGTCGACGAGGCCGAAGGTCAGCGCCTCGACCGTGCGGCGCACGATCTGCTCCGCCGGGCTCGCTCCCGGGAAGAACTTGAGCACCCCGAAGACGAGGAAGACGAGGCCGAGGGCGACCCGCAGGGCAGGCACGGACCAGGCGGCGAGGCGCTCGCAGAGCCCCTCACGGAGCCGCCGGGCCGCGGCGCGCCGCGGCCCCTCCGCAGGGGGGGCGGGGGTGGACGGGGTCGGTGCGTCGGGTCCGGGGGGGGCCATTCTGAACTCCTCGTCGAGCAGTAGCGTTCCACTTTCCGGCGATAAGATAGCGGACCTGCGATATTCACCGCGCGCGGGCGCGCTCCCGCGAGACGCGGGACGGGCGGTGCGCCGGCGACGAGGGGGGCCGGGGCTCAGCCCCAGCCGAAGACCTGGGTCCAGGCCCCGTTCGCGTGCCCGACGCCGATCTCCCGCAGGCCGCAGTCGAGGATGTTCGCGCGGTGGCCCGGCGAGTCCATCCACCCGCGCACCACGTCCTGGGCGGTCCGGTAGCCCTTCGCCACGTTCTCGGCGCCCGGGTTCGGGTAGCCCTGCGCGTGCGCCCGGTCCCACGGCGAGCGGCCGTCGAGGCTCGTGTGGTCCATGTACCCCTGCGCGTCCATGTCCTCGCTGTGGAGCTGCGCCGCGGCGGTGAGGCGCTCGTCGACGGCGAGCGGCTCGCACCCGGCGGCGACCCGTTCCGCGTTCGTCAGCTCGACGACCGCCGCGCCCTCCGCCGTGATCGTCCCCGGACCGGCTCCGCCGGGCGCCGTCGCCCCTGCGGCCGAGGCGGTCCCGGCAGCCGGCGCGGCACCGTCGGCCGTTCCGGTGCCGGGCGTCGGGCCCGTCGCGGTCGCGCCGTCCGGGCCGGCCGGGTCCGCCGCGCCCTCGGCGGGCGGCACGTCCTCCGGGGTGGGCGTCGGCACCGGGTCGGCGGGAGGCTCCTCGGTCGCCGCGGGCGCGGGCGCGGTCTCCGCGGTCGGCGTGTCGTCGGCCCCGGGCGCACGGGGCGCCGTCGGGGCGTCCGCCGGGAGGTCGTCGCGCGCGTCGGCCAGGGTGCGCGACGCGCGGTCGTCGCGCGGGTCGCGCCCCGCGAGCCACTCCCGCGGCGCGCTCCCCTGCCACGGGAGCGCCGCGACGACGGGGCCGAGCGGGCCCACGTGCTCGGGCCGGATCTCGCCCGTCACCGTCGCGGCCGTGAGGCCCAGCGGAGGGCCGAGCAGCAGGGCGGCGGCGACGCCCGTCGTCACCGCGACGCGCGGACCGGACCGCAGGTGCCGGGCGAACGGGCCGCCGCGCCGACGTGCGGGCGCGGCGGAGGACGCGGGCACAGGAGACGACTCGGGAGACGGCGCGGGCGCCGCCCCCGCCGAGCGGTGCCGGGGCGTGCGCTGCGAGACCATCGCTCGACCCTACCCATGAGGACCGCGGATGTGTACCGCTTCGTCCGTTCTGCACCCGTTCGACGGCGGGGGTCGGCCGCCGGGTCAGACGATCGACGGCTCCTCCGGCGCGGAGACCGTGAACACCGCGCCTGCGATGAGCGGCACGGACGTCACCCGGCGCTCGAGCTCGTCGAGCCGGCGGGCGACGGACGTCTCGGACTCGTCGCCGCGCAGGTCCACGCTCGCCACGAGGTACAGCGCGCGCGGCCCGACGTACTCGAGCCGCAGGTACGTGACGCGCTCGACCTCCGGCAGGTCGCGGATGCCCGCGAGCACCGCGGCGCGCGTCGCCGGCATCGCCGCCTCCCCCACGAGGAACCGCCGGTTGCGGTCGATGAGCACGACGGACACCACCGCGAGGACGAGGCCGACGACGATCGACCCGACGGCGTCGGGCACGGGCGACCCGGTGAGCTGGTGGGCCAGGACGCCCCCGAACGCGACCACGAGGCCGATCAGCGCGGCGGCGTCCTCCGCGTACACCGCGCGCAGCGTCGGGTCCGACGTGACGAGCACGTGGTGCAGGGTGTCGCGGTCCGCGGCCTGCGCCTCGGCGCGCGCCTGCCGCCGGGCGCGCAGGAACGACACCCCCTCGAGCACGAACGCCAGGGCGAGGACCGCGTAGGCGACGACGAAGTCGTCCGCCGGCTGCGGGTGCACCAGCTCCTGGATGCCGTGCGTGATCGACACCCCCGCCCCGACGGCGAACAGCCCGATCGCCGCGAACATCGACCACACGTACGCCTCGCGGCCGAACCCGAGGGGGTGCTCGGTGTCCGCCGGGCGGCGCGAGCGACGGTCGGCGACGAGGAGGAAGACCTCGTTGCCCGTGTCCGCCCACGAGTGGACGGCCTCCGCGAGCATCGACGCCGAGCCGGTCACCGTCGCGGCGACCGTCTTCGCGCCCGCGATGAGCGCGTTCGCGAGGAACGCGACGATCACCGTGACGGTGCTGTCGCCGCCGCCCTCCGGGCGCGCGACGCGCGGGTTGCGCGACTCCGGCTGCGGCGGGGCGGGCATGGGGGCGTCGGGCATGCTGCCGGTCTACCAGCCGCGTGCACGACCCGCGCGCGGAGGCCGGACGCTCACGCGTCGAGCACGCACGGGCCGGGCGCGCACGGCCCGGCGCGCACGGCCCGGGCGCCCGGTCCGGCACCGTGCGTGCGCGCGGCGGCGTCAGCGCGCCGGGCCCTCCGCGTCGGCGGGGCGACCCGCGTCGTCGGGCCCGGGGTCGCCCGTGTCGGCGAGCTCGACCCCGCCGGTGGCACCCGGCTCGCCGTGCCGGTCGGCGTCGTCGTGCTCGCCCGTGTCCTCGCGCTCGGCCGCCTCCTGGTCGCGCGTGAGCTCGTCGACGACGAGCAGGTCCGTGCGCACCTTGCCCGTGCGGTAGCCCGCACGGCCGACCATGTGCGCCGCGACGGGCGACGTGAGGAGCTGGAACACGACGACGAGGAACAGCGTCGCGACGGCGCCCCACGAGCGCAGCCGCAGGCTCAGGCCGGCGAGCACGAGGATCAGCCCGAGCACCTGGGGCTTGGTCGCCGCGTGCATGCGCGCCAGCAGATCGGGGAACCGCACGACGCCCACGCCCGCGGCGAACGCGAGGAACGCGCCGCACAGGAGGAAGACCGCGGACACGACGTCGGCGATCGTGTCCCACAGGCCGGTGGTCGGGTCCATCAGCGCACCTCCCCCTCGGGAGCGCCGCCGTGGTGCTCGGCGTCGACCGCCGAGTCCCGGTCGGACTCCTCGGCCTCGCGGCGGGCGGCGTCCTCGGCGGCGATCTCCTCGGCCGTGCGGATGCGGCCCTCGTCCTCGGGCTCGACCGACGCGAACCGCGCGATCGTCACCGAGCCCACGAACCCGACGAGCGAGAGCACGACGAGGATCGGGATGGTGTCCGTGCGCCGGGAGAACGCGGCCTCGAGCGCGATCGCCCCGACGAGCGTCGTCGTGAAGACGTCGAGCGCGATCGTGCGGTCGAGCATCGACGGACCGCGCTCGGCACGCGCGACGGCGAGGCTCGCCCCCGCGGCGAGCAGCACGGCGCTCACCACGACGATCACGAGGTAGACGGTGTCGCTCATGCCTCGGCCACCTCTCGCGCGGACGGGACGTCGTACAGGCCGGCGGCCCGCAGCTCGTCGTTCGACGCGAACGCGTGCAGCACGCGCGCCTCGAGCGCGAGCGTGTCCTCGCGGATCTTCTCCACGCCGCCCGCGGTCTCGACGTCGAGCACGTGCAGGTAGAGCATCCCGGTGAGGCGGTGCGCCTCGACGACGATCGAGCCGGGCACGAGCGACGACAGCTCGGCCGTGATGGTCAGGTAGATGTCGGACGGGTTCCGCAGCCGCACGCCCACCACCGCGCCGCGCGGCGTGTGCCGCGGGTTCAGCGCGAGGAGGCTCACCTGGAACGACGCGACGACGAGGTCGGAGACGAAGCGCCCCACGAGCACGAGGAACGGCCACGGCCGGAACTTCCCGCGCGCCGCGATCGACGGCAGCGGGAAGAACGTGATGACGGCGAACCCGATGAGGACGCCCGCGAGCACGTTGCCCACGGACAGGTCGCCCCAGAGCATGACCCAGACGATCGTCAGCCACAGGATGGTGCGCCACTGCGTGGTGACGCGGGCGAACCAGCCCGAGGCGAGCGCGCGGCGGCGGCGGTGCAGGCTCATCCGTCCACACCTCCGCCCGTGCCGGCCGGTTCGGCACCGGCGGGTTCCGTGCCGTCGCTCTCGCCCGTCGCGACCTCGTTCGACTCGCCCTGGCCCCGGTCGGAGTCGCCGGGGAACACGGCGTCGACGTACGTGTGGCCGTCGAGCAGCGTCGCGGCGGCGCGCTCGGTGTACGAGTAGAGCGGGCCCGCGACCACGGTGAGCGCGAGGCCGAACGCGACGAGCGCCGTCGCCGGGCCGACCATGCCGCGGGGCAGGCGCGCGTCCGCGGGGATCTCGACGGGCGCCGTCTGCCAGAAGGCCTTGTTCCACGCCTTGACGATCGCGTACAGCGTGAGCAGCGACGTCACGACGGACCCCACGACGAGCGCCCACGTGAGCGGCGTGCCCTGCGCGACGCCCTCCTCGAGGAGGCCGACCTTGCCGAGGAAGCCCGACAGCGGCGGGATGCCCGCGAGGTTCATCGCCGGGATGAAGAACAGGATGGCCAGCCCGGGCGCGAGCTTGGCGAGCCCGCCGAGCCGGTCGAGCGACGTCGACCCACCGCGGCGTTCCACGAGGCCGACGACGAGGAACAGCGTCGTCTGCACCGTGATGTGGTGCACCACGTAGAAGATCGCGGCCGCCATGCCCGGCTCGGACGCGAGCGCGATGCCGAAGATCATGTAGCCGATGTGGCTCACGAGCGTGAACGACAGCAGTCGCTTGATGTCGTTCTGCGCGACGGCGCCGAGGATGCCGACGACCATGGTCAGCAGCGCGAGCCACATGAGGACGTCGTCGACGACGCTGTCCTCGGGGAAGAGCAGCGTCTGCGTGCGGATGATCGCGTAGACGCCCACCTTGGTGAGCAGGCCCGCGAAGACCGCGGTGACGGGGGCGGGCGCCGTCGGGTAGGAGTCGGGCAGCCACGCGGACAGGGGGAAGATCGCCGCCTTGATGCCGAACGCGAGCAGCAGCAGGAGCTGGATCGCGAGCGCCGTGCCCGGGTCGATCTCCGCGTACCGCTCCGAGAGCTGGGCGAGGTTGACCGTGCCGGTCGCGGCGTAGGTGAGCGCGATCGCGACGAGGAAGACGATCGAGGAGAGCAGCGCCACGACCACGTAGATCGACCCGGCGCGGATGCGCTCGCCCGTGCCGCCGAGCGTGAGGAGCACGTAGCTCGCGGCGAGGAAGATCTCGAACCCGACGTAGAGGTTGAACAGGTCGCCCGAGAGGAACGCGTTGAACACGCCCGCCGCGAGCACCATGAACGTCGGGTGGTAGATGGCGACCGGCGCCTCCTCGTCGCCGTCCGCCACGCCCTGCGCGAGCGAGTACAGCAGGACGCACAGCATGACGAAGCTCGACACCACGAGCATGAGCGACGAGAGCCGGTCCGCGACGAGGTCGATCCCGACCGGCGCCGCCCAGCCGCCGACGTCGACGACGATCGGCCCCGAGTCGGCCGCGACGAGGAGGCCGACGGACGCCGCGAGGACGAGCGCGAGCGCGGCCACGGTGATGATCCGCTGCGCGCGCGGGTGGCGCCAGAGCGCGAGCGCGAGGCCGGCCGCGACGAGCGGCAGGACGACGGGGAGCGGGACGAGGGCCGCGGCGGTGAGGCTCATCGCGGCTCCTTCCCGTCGGTCCGTCGGTCGTCAGGTCGTGCGTCGTCGTCCCGGGCGTCGGAGCCGCCGGTGCGGCCGTCCGTGGCGTCCCCGGCGTCCTCGCCAGCCGGGCCCGACGGCGGTTCCTCGCCGTCCGTGACGCCGTCGCCGTCGCCGTCGGTCTCGTCGCGGACCTGGGCGGCCTCGTCGTCCAGGGTGGCGCCGCTCTCCTCCGTGTCCGCGTCCTCGAACGCGGGCGCGTTGCGCGCGGCGTGCCGCGCGACGCGGCGGTCCTCGAGGTCGTCCTGCACCTCGTCGTGGCCGTGGAGCTGCCACGAGCGGTAGGCCATCGCGAGCACGAACGCCGTGATGCCGAGCGTGATGACGATGGCCGTGAGGACCATCGCCTGGACGAGCGGGTCGCTCATGTCCTCCTCGGGCGTCGTGCCGATGAGCGGCGCGCCCCCGGCGCGCCCGCCGGCGACGAGGAAGAGCAGGTTGGCGCCGTTCCCCATGAGGATGAACCCGAGCAGGACGCGCGTGAGGCTCCGCTCGAGGAGCAGGTAGACGCCCGCGGCGAACAGCACGCCGATCGCGAGGACGAGGACGACGCTGGGCGTCATGTCGATGACGTTCACCGGCGGCCACCTCCGATCGAGTCGGGCTCCATGGCCTCGAACGGCCCCGTGTCCTCGCCGGGCTCGCGGCCCGCGGCGGCGCGTTCCGCGTGCCGGTCGATCTCGGCGCCGAGCGTGCGCAGGATGTCGAGGACGAGGCCCACGACGACGAGGAACACGCCGACGTCGAAGAACAGCGACGTCACGAGGTGGATCTCCCCGACGAGCGGGAGCGCGAGGTCGTAGGCCTCGCTGCCGAGCACGTTGCCGGTGAGCAGGAACGCGACGAGCCCCACGCCCGCGGACAGGAACAGGCCCGTCCCGAGGAGCAGACCGGGGTGGACGGGCGCGGCCTCGCCGAGCTCGTACCGCCCGCCCGCGAGGTAGCGCACGATGAGCGCGATGCCGACGACGAGCCCCGCCGCGAACCCGCCGCCCGGCGCGTTGTGGCCGGAGAACAGCAGGAAGAGCGCGAAGACGATCATGGCGTGGAACAGCACGCGCGTGACGACCTCGAAGATCACCGAGCGCCGTTGCGGCGCGAGTGTGCGGCCGGCGCTCAGCCACACGAGCATGCGCGGCTGGTCCTTCTCCGTGACCCCGCGGCGGCGCAGCGCGGCACCCGGGTCGTCGGTGTCGCTCCAGACGCCGGAGCCGGTGGCCGTGGTCGCGGGCCGGGCCCCCGACGCGCGCAGGATCTCGCCGCTGCGCGAGCGCAGGAACACGAGCGACGCGACGCCCGTCGCGGCGGCCAGGAGGACGGAGATCTCGCCCATCGTGTCCCACGCGCGGATGTCCACGAGGGTCACGTTGACGATGTTCTTGCCGTGCCCGAACTCGTAGGCCTCGGCCGGGAAGTCCACCGAGATGGGCGTCGCGACGCGCGCGAGCGGCGCGACGAGCGCGAAGCCCATCATGACGACGGCCACCGCGAGGCCGATGCCCAGGCGGACCCACCGGCTCGCCGCGAGCGGCCGGTTCGAGAAGTACGCGGGCAGGCGCCGCAGCACGAGCACCATGACGACGAGCGTGATCGTCTCGACGAGGACCTGCGTGAGCGCGAGGTCGGGCGCGCCGTGCAGGAGGAAGAGGACGGCGTTGCCGTACCCCGCGATCCCGACGAGGATCACGGCCTTGAGCCGGCGGCGCGAGCGCGCGGCGAGCACCGAGGCGATGCAGATCGCGGCGACGGCGACGAGCTGCGCGGGACGGTCCCAGGCCCGGAGCCGCTCGGGCCACGCGGTCTGCGCGACCATGACGACGCCCGGGCCGAGCACGAGGACCACGAGGATCGCGCCGAGGTAGAACGGGAGCGAACCACGCTGCGTGACGGCCGTGATGTCGGCGGCCAGGTCGTCGAGCTTGCGCATGACCTTGCGGTACGTGACGTCGGCCTCGGGCCCCGTCCACAGCGACGCCTGGAACCGCTCGACGCGCGACCGCTGCCAGAACAGCACGACGCCGACCGCGAGCACGAGGACCGTCAGGGCGAGCGCGGGCGTGAAGCCGGCCCACAGGACGAGGTGCCCGGGCTCGCCGACGGGGTACGTGTCCGCGTACGGGGCGAGGAGGTCCTCGCCGAAGTGCGGCACGAGCGCCGTCGCGAGGCCGAGGACCGCGAGCACGACGGCCGGGCCCACGAGCAGGAACGGCTGGCGGTGGATACGCGCCGGGTCGATCGGCGGCTCCTCGGCCTCGACGACGGGGCGGCGCGCGGTGCCGGTACCGGCGCCGGCGCCCCACGCCTTCTCGTGCGCGTTGGCGCGCGCGGGCGACCGGCCGAGGTGCGGCTTGGACGCGAACGCGCCCCACCAGAAGCGCAGGCCGTACGCGACCGTGAACATCGAGCCGACGACGACCGACCACAGCACGACCGTGTCGACCCACACCGGCCCCTCGCCGTGCAGGAGCGACTCGAGCGCCGCCTCCTTCGCGACGTACCCGGCGAACGGCGGCAGCCCGATCATCGACGCGGTGGCGAGCCCGCCCGCGACCGCGGTCCACGGCAGGGCCTTGCCCACGCCCGTGAGGCGGCGCAGGTCGCGCGTGCCGGCCGCGGCGTCGACCACGCCGACGACGAGGAACAACGAGGCCTTGAACATCGCGTGGGCGCCGATCATGGCGAGCCCGGCGAGCGCGGCGCCGCGCGTGCCGAGGCCCACGAGCAGGATGATGAGGCCGAGCTGGCTCACGGTGCCGAACGCGAGGACGAGCTTGAGGTCGTACTGCCGCAGCGCGCGGTAGCCGCCCACGAGCAGGGTGCCCGCGCCGAGCACGACGACGAGCGTGCGCCAGACCGTCGTGTCCGAGTAGGCGGGCGCGAAGCGCGCGACGAGGTAGACACCGGCCTTGACCATCGCGGCCGCGTGCAGATACGCGCTCACCGGCGTGGGCGCCGCCATCGCGGCGGGGAGCCAGAAGTGCAGCGGGATGAGCGCGGACTTGCTCGCCGCGCCCACGAGGAGGCAGACGATCGCGGCGGTCACGGCGCCGCCCGTCGGGGGGTCCGCGATGATCTCGGACATGCGGAACGTCCCGCCCTGGACGCCGAGGATCACGACCCCCACGAGCATGGCGAGGCCGCCCGCGGTGGTGAGGATGATCGCCTGCATGGCGGCACGACGGCTCGCCTTGCGGTCGGCGTAGTGGCCGATCAGCAGGTACGAGAAGACGGTCGTGAGCTCCCAGAACACGAACAGGAGCAGCATGTCGTCCGCGGTGACGAGGCCGACCATCGCTCCGGCGAACGCGGTGAGGACGCCCCCGAACCGCCGCAGGCCCTGCGCGGTGGGCGAGAAGTAGGCCGAGCAGTAGACCAGGACGAGCGCGCCCACGCCGCCGACGAGCAGCAGCATGAGCCACGACAGCGTGTCCATGCGGAAGGCGAGCTCGAGCCCCAGCCCGGGCACCCACTCGACGACCTGCGTCGGGTGCTCCCCCGACATCACGCGCTCGGTCCAGGCGAGCGCGTAGACCGCCGCGGACGCCGGCGCGAGCGCCATGACGAGGAACGCCCGGCGGCCGAGGAACGAGACGAGTGCAGGCGCGCCCAGTGCCATCACGAGATGGGCAAGGAGCACGTAGAGCACGGGCCGCTCCGTCCGGGTCGGGGGCGGGTGGGCGAAGTTCTTGCTGGACTTGTCATCGCCGCGCCCGGGCGGGGGGAAGCCGCAGGGCACGACAGTTCACGGCGCCGACGAGGCCGGGCCGAGAACCATTTTACCGACTCCTCAGCCGTGCGGGGCGCCCGTAGCCCCGTCCGTGACCGATTCCTCAGTAGGCCGTCACAGATCCTCGGGGTCCACGAGGAACTCCGCCTCGTCCGCGATCTCCCCGCCGACCGCCTGGTGCAGCGTCCGCGTGACCTGCGTGACCACCTCCGCGGCGCGCTTGCGCGCGATCTGGTGGTCGAGCGACGGCTGCTCCCGCTGGGACTCCGCGAGGTCCTGCGGCTCCCAGCGCACGCGGTAGCTCACCGCCCCGCCCACCGTCCACGGCAGCCCGCGCAGCAGGAGGGGCAGCGCCTCCTCGCCGCCGACCTCGACCGCGACGAGCCCGTCCATGCCCAGGTCGACGAGGAGGCCGTACCCGTCGAGCACCGCACCGGCGGTCAGCGCCTTGATGTCGACGTCGTCCGCCGCGGCGTGCAGCGCGCGCCGCAGCTCGGGGTCCATCTTCTCGCCCGGGTAGAGCGGCAGCTCCGCGATGCCCTTCGGCGGCCCCTCGTACGGCTTGCCCTCCGTCGCGAGCCGCGTGCGGGGGTGGAGCCGGCCGACGAGCGCGAGCGCGGCGTGCGGGTCGAGCCACACGTCCGAGTACAGCGTCATGTCGACGGCGACACCCGGGTCCGGCGTGAGGACGACGCCCGCCCCCGCCGGGTTGCCGACGTCGGTCCGGACCGACCCGCCGAGGCGGCGCGCCGCCGCGACGAGGAACGCGACCACGCGCTCCTCCTCCCGGACCGGCAGGCCGCCGGGGAACGCGCGCCCGACGCCGTCCCGGTCCCCGCCGCCCGGGTAGGGGACGTCCCCGCGCTCGCGGGGGCAGACGACGTCGAACACGAGCGCGGTGCCCGGCACGCCCGAACCGGGGCCCGCGTACGGGCCGGTGAGCGTCGTGTGGCGCGACGTGCGCAGGACCCCCGGCTCGCCCGGCCGCGCGGTGCGCGCGGGCGGGACGAGGGGCTCGGTGCCCTCCGGCGCGACGTCCCAGCGCGCGCCCGCGAACCGCGAGAGCGCGAGCGTCTCGACCTCGTCCACGTGGACGTCGGCGGGCAGCCCCAGCACGTGCCGCGCCTGGTAGGACTGCGCGGCGCCGGGCCCGGCGGGGTGCGGCAGCGGCGGGAGCGGGCTCATGCGGTGCGGTCCTCCGGTCCTCGGGTCCTGCGGGGTCGAGCGGCGTCCGACGCGGCGGGCCGCGCTCAGACGTCGGTGCGGTGGAAGTTCTGCCACGAGCGGGAGGCCGTCGGGCCGCGCTGGCCCTGGTAGCGGGAGCCGTAGACGCTGGAGCCGTACGGGTTGTCGGCGGGCGAGGACAGCCGGAAGAAGCACAGCTGGCCGATCTTCATGCCCGGCCACAGGGTGATCGGCAGCGTCGCCACGTTGCTCAGCTCGAGCGTCACGTGCCCGGAGAAGCCCGGGTCGATGAACCCCGCCGTGGAGTGCGTGAGGAGGCCCAGGCGGCCCAGGCTCGACTTGCCCTCCAGGCGCGCCGCCACGTCGTCGGGCAGCGTGACCGTCTCGAACGTCGACCCGAGCACGAACTCCCCGGGGTGGAGCACGAACGGCTCGGCCGGGTCGACCTCGACGAGCCGCGTGAGGTCGGGCTGGTCCTGCGACGGGTCGATGAAGGGGTACTTGTGGTTGTCGAACAGCCGGAAGAACCGGTCGAGGCGCACGTCGATGCTCGACGGCTGGAGCATCGCCGGGTCGTACGGCTCGAGCTGGACGCGGCCGGCGTCGAGCTCGGCCCGGATGTCGCGGTCGGAGAGCAGCACGGGCCCACGCTAGCCGACGCCGGAGCGTGCCCGGACCGGGCTCCGCACCGTGGATCGGCGCCCTGGATCGGCACCCCCGACCGGCGCCCTGGGTCAGCGCGGGCCGAGCGCCGTCGGGCGCGGGGCCGCGCCGGCTCGTCGTCGAGGCGGCGCGGCCCCCGCCCGCGGACGGGAGGTCAGGCGCGCAGCGGGCGGCCCGTCGAGTCCACGGAGTAGTAGCCCGTCTTCGAGGTCAGGTAGAGGATGCCCTCGACCAGGCCCCAGATCGCGATGACCGGCGCCGCGAACCCGAAGGACAGCACCGACACGAGCAGCATCGTCAGGCCGATGCCGGTGTACCCGAGGTAGAAGCGGTGGATCCCGAGGCTGCCGACGAGGATGCCCAGCAGGCCCGCGGCGAGGCGCGACTTCGCCTGGGGGTCGTACGCCGGGTCGTAGCCGGGCTGGCCGTACGCGCCGGGCTGACCGTAGGCGCCGGACTGCGCGTAGCCCGGCTGCTGGCCGTATCCCTGCTGGGCGTAGCCCGGCTGCGGGGCGGAGCCGTAGCCCTGGTCGGGCGTCGGCTGTCCGTAGCCCGGAGCACCCGGCGTCCCGTACGCCTGCTGGCCGTACGCGTCACCGGCCCCGGGCTGCTGGCCGGAGCCCGGCGTCGGGCCCGACGGCGTGGCGGGGCCGCCGTAGACCGGGTCGCCGGGGGCGGGGCTCCCCTGCGACGGGTCGGGCTGCTGCTGGTACGGGTTCTCGGACAAGGCGGCTCCTCGGGCGGCGCGCCGCTCGTCGGCGCGGGACTGGTCGTGGTGCGGGCGGTTCTGGCATCACCGGCGTCGTCCGCTATGATCGGGTCGCGCGCTGGTTCGCCGAGGATCCTCCCAGAGGGCCCGGGGCGGACGCCACCGGCGCCGCGCGGGTGTAGTTCAATGGTAGAACTTCAGCTTCCCAAGCTGATAGCGCGGGTTCGATTCCCGTCACCCGCTCAGCCTGCGAGAGCCCCGCACCGGTCCGGTGCGGGGCTCTCGTCGTCGTGGGCCTCAGGCCGGACGCGCTTCGTCACGGCCACGCCGCCAGCAGATCGTCTGCCGTCCACACCCGGGACAGGCGCAGATCGCCCTCGGTGGCGACGTCACGCGCGGCGAAGAGCGTGCGAGCGTGCCACCGGACGCTCCCGACGAACACGGAACCCCCCTCAAGAAAACGATTC